>DUNI01000039.1 GCA_012839445.1 Bacillota bacterium | reverse complement strand
TGATCGTACTGGCCGCCGGAAATGCCCGCTCCGGATTTACGGTGAAAAGTTCCCCTGAATTAACATCCTCTAAATACAGTCCTACTTCCCCTTCCAGCCGGCCCAGTATTTTAAGAATTCGTCTTTCAGGTAACAATAACATTCCCTCCCTTCGCTGCGACCTTATTCCCCTTGGCAATGAATATGCATCCGGGCGAACAAAACCACTTTGGTTTTTAATTCAGAACCGTTGACGAAGCAGGTGCCGAATGATATAATGGCCATGTTAATGAAACAGGGCCCTATAGTCTAGCGGTCAGGACGCCGCCCTCTCACGGCGGAAGCTGGGGTTCGATTCCCCATAGGGCTACCAACAAAAGAACAATACCCCGAGTTAGTTCGGGGTATTTTTGTATCCAATATTTGTTTTTGTAGGTAATAGCCCTAAAAAGCAGGATTTTAAGTTACACTTCTCGAACTATACGGATTAATTGCTTCGCTGTAATGAATCTGTAATAATGCGTAATGACGATGCCCGTTTTTGGGCAAATAGTAAAACGGCAAGGAGGTGGATTGAGACAGCAAACATATACAAGTCCCTATATCATGCAGAAAGTTTAGAGGAGGTTCAAAGTTATGCGTAAGTTTTGGGCTTGGGTTTTGGTACTGGCATTGCTAGTAACCGGTTTGGTCGGTTGTGCTCCCCAAGCGGAAAGTGAAGATCCGGCAGGGGAACCAGGAGAAGAGGAATTTAAGATTGGGTTAGTTACCGGCACCGTGTCTCAGGGCGAAGATGAATATCGCGCTGCAGAAAAAATGGTAGCCAAGTACGGTGACATGATTACACACGTAACTTATCCGGACAACTTCATGCAGGAACAGGAGACCACCATTGCTCAGATTACTGGTTTGGCCGATGATCCTGCAATTAAGGCCATTGTTATCTGTCAGGCAGTTCCAGGCAGCATTGCTGCTTTGCAGCGGGTTAAGGAAAAACGCCCGGACATGATTTTTGTATTTGGAACCCCACACGAAGACCCAGACATGGTATCTGAGTATCCGGACATTGCCTTTGACCCTGACCAGTTGGCTCGTGGTGAAACCATTGTTAAGCTGGCTAAAGAAATGGGTGCCACCCACTTCCTCCACTATTCTTTCCCACGCCATATGGCGATGCCACTTCTGGCCCAGCGGAAAGATATCATGGAGCAGACTTGTAAGGAAGAGGGATTGGAATTCGTGTTTGCCACTGCTCCAGACCCAATGAGCGACGTGGGTGTTACCGGAGCACAGCAAGCCGTGTTGGAAGACGTACCACGCCAGGTAAAAGAATACGGCAAAAATATCGCTGTTTTCAGCACGAACTGTGCTATGCAAGAGCCTTTGATTAAGGCCAGCTTGGATTCTGGCTGTCTCTTCCCTGAACAGTGCTGCCCATCGCCCACTCACGGCTATCCAGGTGCTCTTGGCATTGAGATTTCACCTGAGCAAGCCGGTAATATGGACGAAATCGTTAAAGCAATCAACGACACTGTCATCGAAAAAGGCGGCGCCGGTCGCTTTGGTACCTGGCCGGTATCGGTCAACATGCTGTTTGTGGAAGGCGGCGTTGAGCTAGCCAAAGACGCTATTGAAGGTAAGATTGATCTTAAAGACACAGTTGCAGTACAGAAAAAACTCGAGGAAATCTCCGGTACTACCATTACTCTTAACAAATACAAAGAAGACGGCAATTTCCTGATGTTGGTAGCTGGATCCATTATCTTTGGCGAGGGCGATCTCGCAAAATAGCCACCTGAGGGAAAGCCGGGTAGCATATCTGCCCGGCTTTCTTGCTTAAAGTTCGATGGCATTAAAGGAGAGTAAGCGATGGCTGAACCGCTATTAAGAATGCGGGACATCAAGAAACAGTTTTATGGAAACTACGTGCTTAAAGGGGTTAACCTGGACGTATACCCAGGGGAAATCCATGCCTTGCTGGGCGAAAACGGTGCCGGCAAGTCCACGCTCATGAATGTTCTCTTTGGCATGCCGGTGATTAAGGAAACCGGCGGTTTCGAAGGTACTATTCTTTGGGACGGTCAACCCATGTCCATCACCTCGCCCCGTCAGGCAGTGGATTTGGGCATCGGGATGGTACACCAGGAATTCATGTTGCTGCCGGGATTTACGGTGGCAGAAAACATCAAGCTTGGTCGCGAACCCCTACGCGACACACTGTTGACTCGTTGGCTAGGTACCAGATTGTCCCGCGTGGATCAAGACAAAATGCGTACCGACGCCCGTGCAGCCCTAGACCGACTGGAGGTCTCTTTGGACGAATGGGCGCCTGTGGCCGGAATGCCAGTGGGTTACAAGCAATTTGTGGAAATAGCCCGTGAAATCGACAAAACCAACGTTCGCTTGTTGGTACTGGACGAACCTACTGCTGTTCTCACTGAAAGCGAAGCTGAATTGCTCCTTCAGGCCATGCAACGCTTGGCAGCCAAGGGCATCAGTATCCTCTTTATCACCCATAGATTGGATGAGGTTAAAGCAGTGGCTAACCGTATTACCGTACTGCGCGACGGCGAGGTAGCCGGTCTTTTGGATGCTGAAAAAGCTTCGCTGGTAGAGATGGCACAACTGATGGTAGGACGTAAAATCGAGGCTGCTGACTTACCTCCGCGGACTAAACCCTTGTCCGGGGAAGACATGCTAACCATTAATAATCTTGAAGTGGACATGCCGGGGGAACGTGTAAACGGTCTCAACCTAACAATAAAAAGAGGAGAGATCCTGGGTATCGGCGGCTTGGCTGGACACGGCAAGATCGGTATCGCCAACGGCATTATGGGGCTCTATTCGGCCCAAGGTAGTGTTTATCTAAACAAAGACAAAATGCCGCTGGGAAACAGCCTGTGGGCACTTCGTCACGGCTTGGCTTTTGTGTCTGAAGACCGGCGTGGTGTCGGTCTGCTCTTAGATGAACCCATTTCCATCAATATTATTCTCACGGCCATGCAAGCCCAGGGTAAATTCCTACGGCACCTGCCGGGTAACATTCAAATGCGAAATGACCGGGAAATTGAAAAGTTTGCCCGTGAAATGATTTCAGCTTTGGATATTCGCTGTACAGGTCCACACCAACTGGCCCGGCGTCTGTCCGGAGGTAACCAGCAAAAAGTCTGTATTGCCCGCGCTATGGCCTTAGAACCGGACCTTCTGTTTGTCTCCGAGCCTACCCGCGGTATCGATGTGGGTGCCAAACGCTTGGTTCTGGATCAGTTAGTAAAAATCAACCGTGAGCAGGGTGTAACTGTAGTTATCACTTCGAGTGAGTTGGCAGAACTACGTCAGGTGGCCGATAGGGTAGCCATTATTTATGGTGGGAAATTGGCCGGAATTTTACCGCCCACAGCCAGCGACGCTGAGTTCGGACTGCTCATGGCCGGTAAAGGAAAAGAGGCGGTGGGCCTATGATGTCTAATTTACGGCATTTAACACGCAACATCGGTATTCCGCGGCTAATCATTTTCGCTTTTATTGCTGGGCTTCTGATTTTGGCTGCTGTCACTGGCTTACAAGTGAAAGACCTGCTTTCAGATTCCCTGGTGCGAATAGGTATGAACGGTATCTTGGTGCTATCCTTGGTTCCTGCTATTCAAGGCGGTCTGGGTATGAACTTTGGCCTACCGCTGGGAGTTATTTGCGGTCTATTAGGTTCGGTTACAGCGGTGGAGCTTAATTTACGAGGCTGGGCTGGGTTTTCAGCCGCCATTGGGTTTTCAATTCCCATAGCTATTGTGGCTGGCTTAGTGTACGCTAGGCTGCTGGAACAAGTAAAAGGACAGGAAATGATGGTGGGAACTTATATCGGCTTTTCCTCCGTTGCCGGCATGTGTATTGCTTGGCTGTTGCTGCCTTTTAAAAGCCCCTCGATGATTTGGGCTGTAGGCGGTGAAGGACTGCGGACAACAATTAGTTTAGGTGACCATTACGGCAAGTTGCTCAATGAGTTCCTCAAGTTCCCATTAGGGGGCATTACCATTCCAACGGGGCTGCTCTTGTTTTTCCTCTTCTGTTGTGCTCTGTGGTATATGTTCTCCCGTACTCGCACCGGTATGGCCTTAAGAACTGCTGGCAGTAATGAACTCTATGCTGTTTCCTCCGGAATTGATGTTAGGCATATGCGTTCTCTATCGGTGGTATTGTCCACTGTTTTGGCTGCCATCGGTATTGTGGTCTACTCCCAATCGTATGGTTTTATCCAGCTATACATGGGGCCTTTGCTGATGGCCTTCCCAGCCATAGCAGCCATCCTCCTAGGTGGTGCTTCCGTGCAAAAGGCAAGTGTTAGCAATGTGATTTTGGGCACCATTTTGTTTCAAACCATGCTTACTATCGCCTTACCGGTAACAAGTTCCGTAATCGAAGGCGATATTTCAGAAGTAGCCCGGGTAATTATTTCTAATGGCTTAATCCTTTATGCCTTAACCCGGCCCACGGGAGGGAATTAAATGCCTAACAAAAATGCTGCATCTTCCTCCACCAGCCTTCAGCCACAGACGCTTGAGAAGCGACGCTTCCGGATAAACCCGGTAGTGCTGATGTTTATCGTTCTATGTGCTGCTGGCATTCCAGCCACTGGCCTTTCTCTTACTTGGTTGGCAGAAGAACTTATCACCCGTATGGCTCGAAACTCATTTCTGGTTTTATCCCTCTTGATCCCTGTTTCGGCCGGTATGGGGCTTAATTTCAGTATTGTACTCGGGGCCATGGCTGCCCAAGCAGCGATCATAGCTGTTATCCACTGGCATATAGACGGGGTCGGCGGTCTGCTGGTGGCGGCAATACTGTCCACGCCTTTGGCCATAGTGCTGGGCTATTTAGTAGGACAATTGTTTAATAAAGCTAAGGGCCGCGAGATGATCACCGGTATGATTGC
>DUNI01000038.1 GCA_012839445.1 Bacillota bacterium | reverse complement strand
TAGTTTACCGGGCCAGGTGGGAGAAGGCCAAGTATTGCCTGGGGCCGACAACGATTCCTACACCTATGTAATGTTCCCCCTGCTTTACGAAGGTCAACCGGTCACCACTTGTAATTCTCCTGGCTATATATCCAATGTGGGTATACAGCTAGGTCCGGATGGTGCCGTATGGTCTGTGCATCTGGCCCATCCCATGGAGGCACTACCGGAAGAAGCCAAGCTGATCTCGCCGGAAGAAGCCTGGGACAAACTACAACAGAATGACCACCTAATATTTCTGGAAGAAATGTGGGGCCTAATGCCTGGGGACCGCTTCGCCGCCGCCTACTCTCGAGTAGAAAAAGTGGAGCTGGTCTACTGGCCTCGCTACTATCAAGTTGTCCGTAACGAGCATTACCACATCAAATACGCCTTTTCCGGAACCACCCAGATCGGAGACCGGCAAATGAAATTTACCGCTTTGGTGGATGCTGTGCAGGCAGTTGATTGAACCAGATAGACTATTTTTCACGGGCCTGCACATCTGCCATGAGGCCAAAAGCATTTAAAACTGTGCGCGGTACCTGGGGGCAAATCCTCAGGTGCCGTCTATCTTTCCTGTAAGGTAAATAAAGGTAGCACTTTCATAGGAAACTGTGTTACCACAGCTAGACTTAAGGTAACTTAGTGACTACAATGAAAGGAAGTAAAAAAGGTTAACCCAGTTTCTCAAAAGAGGAATTCATTGCCCAATCAAGATTCCGTGAAAATACCAAACAGGGGGAGATTCTTGATGGTAGGTAATAGTATTAATGAAGGTTGCTGTTCCTGTAATTCCGGGTGCTGCAACGGTAGCAACGAAAAGGAAAAACTGTCTAACAAAAAGACAATTACCATTGATTTTCTATATCTAGATTTGAACGTATGTACACGCTGCCAGGGGGCAGATGCCAATCTTGACGCTGCTTTGGCGGAAGTGGCAAGAGTGCTGGAGTTAACTGGAGTAGAAGTGATAGTAAACAAGATCAATGTTAACAGTGAACAGTTGGCTATAGCTCACAAGTTTGTGAGCTCACCTACCATTCGTGTGAACGGGCGCGATATACAGCTAGAAGTTAAAGAAAGTCTGTGTGAGTCCTGCGGCGATCTATGTGGGGAGGATGTGGATTGCCGGGTTTGGGTTTACCAAGGGAAAGAGTATACCCTACCACCTAGGGGCATGATTGTAGAAGCAATCCTCAAAGTAGTCTACGGGGGTACCGATGCCAATCCACAGCCAGAGACCGAGCAGCCATATGTTATGCCAGAGAACTTAAAGCACTTTTATGCCGCAATGAGGTCGTAAGAATTCAACTATCGCTTTGGCTTTGGGCGGACAACCGGGTAGATTAGAGCTTATAGCAGCGGTGCAAGCGCCAACGCCGATACCGTTTCCTTTTCGGCCACGAAATCCCTGGCCGATTTTTATTTTTTCTGGGAGCCGGCTTTGAAGATGATCTTCTTTTAATCGGGCCAGGGCGTGGATTAGGCTACCGTAGCAGATGGAGCAAGCGGAGCGGGCATCGATATATTTGCTTAGTTGGCGGGCCAAGGGTGAAGCTAGTGTTTCCAGCGGTGGCCGTTTGTCGACACCGAGCTCGATAATCTCAGCTTTTTTGAGGTTGGCACTTCCCACGCCGAATTGTTCAGCCAGGTTTATGTATTCAATGGAGTTAGGATCCAATCCGATTAGTTCGGCGGCATAAGTATCCACTAATACCGGGTCGAAGCCGACAATGATACGGTTCATAGACACAGGATTGCCACCTTCCTCAAAAGTGAGGTCACCACACATCCCATCCACCACCACTAGACTCGTTTTCAAAGCTGCATTCAAGGCGGCAATGGGACGGTGAAGGCCCAGGGAATGAAAGCGTCTTTTTTCACGGTCGGGGATGCACCCTTTTAGGTTTTTCAAGGCACAGGTGAGACCAGTTTGGCAATGGGACTTGAGCACAGGGACGTTAATCAAGTAATCAAGTTCCAGAGCTGTTTGGCATAGGGAAAGGTTAAGGCCGGCAGCAGTTACGGTGCCGGTTTTGTCCTTTTTGAGATCGATGAGTTTAACATCATAGTGGGTTGCCAATTTATCATAGCCGCAGACGGAAAAAGCCCGAGCGGTACTATGAGCGATGGAACTGCTTTCCAGAACCACGATGTTATGGCAGCCGGCTTTGTGAAGGTATTCGATGATACCGGCAACTACTTTGACAGAGGTGGTAGCACCGAGGGCTGACGGCTTATCCACCACTAAGTTAGGCTTGATACCGATCTGATCGTTACTGTTTATGGTAGAAGCAGCGTCTATGGCTGCCAGAGCCTCTTGTACCATCTCTTTTGGCTTAATACCGTATGTTACCACCAGATTACTCATGTTCTAACCCCTTTCTTTTTATCTATATAAGCAGTACAATGTTTAACGGCCTACTGGCATTATAGCAAACATGTGCCGTATTTAATCTCCTTGCTCCAAAAGCAGGGATTATGGTTTTGTCCAAGAAGTTAACTTTTATGATGTGTAACAAGGTTATTGTATGATGGCATCCTGTTATAATGGGGGTCACAATTTATATGAGGATTATTGTTATTGGCACCGGAAAATTGGGATATCAAATTGCGGAGACGCTGTCCAAAGAAAAATATGATGTGGTTGTTATTGATAATGACAGTGATGTTACTGACAGAATAAGCGAGAGTTTGGATGTTCTTACCATGCACGCCAATGGCTTGTTGGCCGAGCCACTGGAAGAACTACGGGTAAACAAGGAAGACGTGGTGATAGCTGTTACCGGTAGCGATGAGGGAAATATCTTGGCCTGTATGTCGGCCAAGAGTTTAGGTGCCGGTTGGACCATCGCCCGAATCCGAAGCCCGGAATACACCAGGGACTTAGCTATCAGTCAGGAACAACTGCGTATTGACTACGTCCTTAATCCGGATTTATCCACCGCAAAGGAGATAAGCCAGTTACTCTCTTTTGCCCCGGCCCGGCAAGTCCAAACATTTGTTCACGGAAAAGTACACATGGTGGAGATCTCGGTTACGGCCGAGAACCCATTAGTGGGAATCCCTATTAAACAGTATAATTTTACCGGTGTGCTAATAGCGGCTATTGTTCGCGAAGGACGCATTATTATACCTAAAGGTGACGATTGCCTGCACGAGGGCGATAATATTTTCATTATCGGCCAGGCAACTAATGTAGCCGATTTTTGCCGCTATGCCGGCAAACCAATCTATAAAATTGAAAACGCCATGATTTTAGGCGGCAGCAGGATTGCCAATTACTTGGCTCGGGATCTGCACTCGGCCGGGGTCAGAGTTAAGATTATCGAAAACGATCCTGCCCGGGCCAAAGACTTATCGCTGGAATTACCGTTTGCGCTGGTGGTTCAAGGTGATGGTACGGATATGGAATTTCTGGTGTCGGAGGATATTGCCAATACCGATGCTTTTGTGGCCTTAACCGGCATGGACGAAGAAAACATGGTGGTTTCTTTGTTAGCCAAAAAGCTAGGTGTAAAAAAGGTAGTGGCTAAAGTAAATCGTAAGGGCTACGTCTCGATAGCGGAAGAGATCGGCGTGGATTCGGTGGTAACGCCGGGCTTAATCACGTTGGGTGAAGTATTACGCTTGGTACGCGGCGGGGAGGTAGTGTCACTGATCTTGTTGCTGGGTGGGCAGGCAGAGGTGATGGAGTTTTCTATTAGCCTGTCATCGCCGCTAGTGGGCAAGATGTTAAAGGACATTAATTTTCCCAAGGAAGCCATTATCACCACCATTGTTCATAAAGGGCAAATCATTATTCCCCATGGTAACGATATGATTCAAGCCCATGATAGGATTATCGTGCTCACCCAATTTGCGGAAATGCCCCGGATAAGAAGTCTGTTCAATGGTGACGAGAGGAAGACCGGACATGGATTATGGAATAGTATTAAGAGTTCTTGGGTTTTTGCTGATAATTGAAGCAGGGGCCATGTTATTCCCATTAGGGGTGGCGCTGTATTATGGCGGCCCTGATATCATGGCTTTTGTGATAACGGTTTTGTTAACGACTGCAGCTGGATTGGTTGGGCTTAGGTTCAAACCGGCCAAGGGTGTAGTCCGCTACCGGGAGGCTTTTTTAATTGTGGGCCTAGGCTGGTTGTTAGCCTCTGGGTTTGGTTCGTTGCCGTTTGTTCTGGCCGGATCTTTGCCGTCAGCAGTAGATGCTTTCTTTGAGACGGTATCTGGCTTTACTACTACCGGGGCCACTGTAATTAGCAATATTGAAATTCAGCCGCACGGGATTTTATTTTGGCGTTCTTTGACCCATTGGCTGGGCGGCATGGGAATTATCGTTTTTACATTAGCGGTGTTGCCGGCGTTGGGCATAGGTACCATGCGTATCTTCCAAGCGGAGAGTCCAGGTCCGGCGCCTACCAAACTGGTACCAAGGGTGGATCAAACAGCCAAACTCTTGTACGGAATTTATATTGCCCTTACCATAATGCAGATGGTGGCCCTTAAGATTAGCGGCATGTCCTGGTTTGATTCTGCTACCCATACCTTCGCCACCATGGGAACCGGTGGCTTTTCTACTCGCAATGCCAGCGTAGCGGCGTTTGCTAATCCTTACAGCGAATGGATAATTATCTTGTTTATGTTTATATCCGGAGTAAACTTTTCCTTATACTACGGTGTGATTCATAGAAAAATGGGGATCCTCTTTAACGACAGCGAATTTAGATTTTATTTGGGAACAGTAGTTGCGGCCTCGGTTCTGATAGCGGTTAATATTGCTTCTTTGTATCAGTGGCAACTGGGTAAGATTATTCGCGATTCCTTTTTTCAGGTAGTTTCCATGGTTACCACCACTGGATTTACCACTGTAGACTATGAACAGTGGCCGGAGCTTAGTAAGATGGTGTTGTTTCTGTTGATGTTTATGGGTGGCTGCGCCGGCTCCACCGGTGGTGCTATTAAGCAGATCCGGGTCTTGTTAATTATCAAAGCGGTGAAACGTAAGCTTAAGAGGTTAATACATCCTAAAGCTGTTTTACCGATCGTGGTGGCGGATTCGCCGGTGCCGGAGGAAACAGTGGATGACATTTTGGTGTTTACGCTGTTTTATTTATTAATTTTCATAGTGGTATCTATGCTACTGCTTACGCAAGGAATGGATATGTTAAGTAGTACTTCGGCTGTGGCGGCTACGTTAGGTAACGTTGGCCCTGGTTTTGGGCTAGTGGGTCCCACCACCAATTTTGCTGATTTGACAGTCTTGACTAAAATTGTACTTTCTTTTTGTATGCTGCTTGGTAGGTTGGAGATCTACCCCATAGTGGCTTTGGTGTTGCCTAGTTTTTGGCGGAAGGCCTAAACAAAGAGAGCCCTTTGGCAGCATTGGCAGGAATTGCTCAGCCTCACGTCGAAATATTGTCCAGAGTCCAAAGTAGAGAATACTGATCAAGATTCAGACTAAAGATAACAAAATAGTTCGCTCCGAGCCGGTGACTATATTCATGGTCTTCGGCCGTTAGGGTAGACTTGGAAACAGGTCTGCCTCCCTCATGGAAAGGAGCACGATTTATAGAGGTTGCCATGGGGGCGACCTCTCTTTTATTGTTCAAGGAGGGGAGAATAATGGGCGCAGCAGCGGAACTAGAAAGGATCCAGCGGGAAATAAAAGACACCGCCAAGGAGGGACGGCTTTCTTGTGCGCAGGCGTTTGCCATCGCTGACAAACTAAGTGTGGATCCGAAGAAGGTGGGAGAAGCGGCCAACAATCTAAAAATCAAGATTGTTGCCTGCCGGCTAGGCTGTTTCTAAAGGAGCGATAGCAATTGGACCTATTTTTTGATGTGTTACCGGTGCCGGAAGTACTAAAGAAGCTGGCGGACTACTGGCAACCGGATGTTACAGCAGTGGAGGAAGTAGCTCTTACTGAAGCTTTAGGTCGGGTGTTGGCCCAAGCAGTGACGGCTGCAGACGATGTACCGCCTTTTAGCCGTTCTACTGTAGATGGCTTTGCTGTCCGTGCTGCTGATACCTTCGGCGCCAGTGAAGGACTGCCGGCTTTCCTAAATATTTTGGAAGATATTCGTATGGGACAAGTGCCCCAAAAAGAGTTAGATATCGGTGATACCAGTTGCATTGCCACTGGGGGCATGCTGCCGCCGGGGGCTGATGCTGTAGCTATGGTGGAGTATAGCGAAACAGTGGATGATTGTACTGTAGCTATAGTTAAGCCGGTGGCCCCGGGTGAAAATGTTATTCGCCGTGGCGAAGATATCCTGGGGGGAACCCAGCTATTGGTGGCGGGGCAGCGTCTGCGACCGGCCGATATTGGAGCCTTGGCCGCTGTGGGTACAACCCGCGTTCTGGTACGCCAGGCACCCAAAGTAGGGATCCTTTCCACCGGCGACGAGATTGTACCGCCGGCAACAGTTCCTGCACCGGGCCAGGTTCGTGATATTAACAGCTATTCCTTAGGGGCGGCGGTGCAAGCGGCTGGCGGCGAGCCGGTATATTTGGGTTTAGCTGAAGATAAATTTGAGACTGTTCACGCTGCTGTTAAAGATGGTTTGGCGCGCTGCGATCTGGTGTTGCTTTCAGGTGGCAGTTCGGTAGGAGACCGCGACGTGTCTGCTAAGGTGTTAGCTAAGCTGGGGCCGCCAGGAGTGCTGGTGCACGGGGTGGCTTTGCGTCCAGGCAAGCCGCTGCTTGCAGCCCTTTGCCAGGGTAAGCCTGTGTTTGGCCTGCCAGGACATCCGGCGTCGGCACTGGTGACCTTTAATCTATTTGCGCGACCGGTTATAGAACGGCTGTTAGGCCTGACTCCGGCGCCAAGGCCGAGCTTAAGGGCACGCCTAACCCGCAATCTTGCCTCAGCATCCGGTCGGGAAGACCATGTACGGGTACGACTGCTGTCTGAAGAAGACGGGTTAGCAGCAGAACCGATCTTAGGCAAATCAGGGCTAATTACTACCTTGGTTGAAGCCGACGGCACCATAATCATTCCATCGGAATGTGAAGGGCTTCTAGCTGGGGAGGAAGTGGAGGTCTATCCCTTATGAAACGCAAAGTCTACCTGGAGGAAATACCCCTGGAAGATGCTCAAAGAGAATTTTTGCAACACTTCTCCAACCAATTGAGTCCAGCAGAAACCATACCGGTGCCTGCCGGTGCCGGACGAGTTACAGCCAAGCCAGTGTTTGCTTGCTTATCGGCACCTCATTACCATGCATCAGCCATGGACGGTGTGGCTGTGATGGCTGAAAAAACGTTCGGTGCCAGCGAAACGAGCCCTATTAAGCTGGTTTTGGGTGAAGACGCCCTCTGGGTGGATACCGGCGATCCTTTACCCCCGGGAACCAATGCTGTGATTATGGTGGAGGATTTGCACGAAATACCTACAGGTGAAGTGGAGATTATTGCCGCTGTAAGCCCGTGGGAAAATGTGCGCCTTCTGGGTGAAGACATGGTGCAAACAGAGCTTATTATACCGGCCAATCATCGGCTACGGCCGGTGGACTTAGGGGCCATTTTGGCCGGGGGTGTTACTGAAGTTACCGTGCATAGACGCCCCCAGGTGGCTATTATCCCCACCGGCAGCGAACTGGTAGCGCCGGGAATGGTGCCGTCACCGGGACAGATTATCGAGTTTAATTCCACGATGTTTGCGGCCGAGGTACGCGAGTGGGGCGGACAAGCGGTGGTTTTCCCAATTACTCCTGATGACTACAGCCAGATCAAGGCCCAAACAGCCTTGGCTGCTCAGGCGGCCGATATTGTCCTTTTGGGTGCAGGGTCGTCAGCCGGTTCAGAGGATTACAGCTCCCGGGTCATTGCTGAGTTGGGAGAAGTCTTTGTCCACGGTGTGGCTACGCGCCCGGGAAAACCGGTGATCTTAGGTCAGGTTGAGGGCAAACCGGTTATAGGTGTACCGGGATACCCCGGCTCGGCCTTACTGGCGCTGGAACTATATTTGAAGCCTTTGTTGGAGGGTTTCTTGGGTCTGGGACCGCAAGAACCATATCAGGTAACGGCGTGCTTAGCTCGTACGGTAGCTTCACGTTTGGGAATGGATGAGTTTGTACGGGTAAAGCTGGGCCCGGTAGGGGGTCAGCTGGTAGCTACGCCTTTGCCACGGGGAGCGGCGCTCACCACTACCATGGTTCGGGCCGATGGCATTGTGGTGGTACCGCGTAGCAGCGAAGGGATTCAGGCTGGGAAAGAAGTGCAGGTGCGGCTGCTTAGGCCGGAAAGTGAGATTAGAAATACGGTGGTGGCCATTGGCAGCCACGACCTTACACTAGACATAATCGCCAATTTGCTGCGGGAAAAATATCCCAAGTACACTCTTTCTTCTGCTCACATGGGTAGTTTAGGAGGGCTACTGGCGTTAAGACGGGGTGAGTGCCATCTTTCTGGTACGCACCTTCTCGATCCAAAAACCGGCGAATACAATGTTACTTATCTTGAGCGGTATTTGTCCGGACAGAGGGTATGTTTAATTAACTTAGCTTATCGTCAGCAGGGGCTCATGGTGTTACCGGGTAACCCCAAAGGGATAAGCAAACTGGCGGATTTAACCCGCCCGGAGGTAACGTTTATCAACCGACAACGCGGTGCCGGTACCAGAGTATTGTTGGATTGGGCGCTTAAAGAAGAGGGTATTGATCCGACCGATATCAAAGGCTATAGTCGGGAAGAGTATACCCACACCACAGTGGCGGCAGCGGTAAAGAGCGGTGCGGCCGATGTGGGTCTCGGTGTGCTTTCAGCAGCCCGAGCGCTGGAGCTGGAGTTTATTCCCTGGCGGGCAGAACGATACGACCTGGCCATTATGGCTGACTACTTGGAGCACCCAGGAGTTAAGGCTATTTTAGACGTAATCCAAAGCCAGGAGTTTAAGGATCAGGTGGAAGCTTTGGGCGGATACGACCTTAGCGATTGTGGCCAGGTAATGTGGGAGTCATAGAGGAGAGGGGGGATAACCGTGCGCGACAGATTGGGGCGCAATATAGATTATTTGCGTATTTCCGTGACTGATCGCTGCAATTTACGCTGTGTCTACTGCATGCCGGCCGAAGGAGTTTCGTATAGGGCGCACGGGGAAATCCTCTCTTATGAGGAAATTGTGCACCTGGTTAGTGCCGGTGCTAAGTTGGGCATTCGTCGTCTCCGGTTAACCGGCGGTGAGCCCCTGGTAAGAACCGGCATAACTGAGCTTATTAAACAGCTTAAAGCAATACCCGGCATTGAAGATTTGTCTCTTACCACTAACGGCATCTTGCTAACGCCGTTAGCAGAAGGTCTTAAAGCTGCCGGGCTCAACCGGGTCAATATTAGTCTGGATACGCTACGACCGGAGCGGTTTGCCGCTATTACCAGATGTGACGGCTTAGAGGCCGCTATCAGGGGTATAAAAGCGGCGCTCACGGCTGGGCTTAACCCGGTAAAGATCAATACCGTGGCCCTAAGAGGGGTCAACGATGATGAGATTGCCGACTTGGCTGCACTGACGTTAAAATATCCGCTTCATGTGCGGTTTATCGAGGTTATGCCTTTAGGTGCCGATGTGGCCTGGGCTAAAAATCACGCTTTGCCCCTAGCAGAGGTGAAAGCCAAAGTGGAATCAGTAGGCCGGCTTGTGCCGGCAACAGTCACAGGCGCCGGGCCGGCCCAGGCGTTTCGTTATGCTGCTGGGTTAGGTACCGTGGGGTTCATCGGTGCGTTGTCCCATGGATTCTGCTCCCGCTGCAACCGCCTGCGTCTAACAGCCGACGGAAAACTCAAGCCTTGCTTGGCTTCGGATGAAGAAGTAGATGTAAAACAAGCGCTGCGCCAAGGCGCCGGTGAGGAAGAGTTAAAGGCGCTGTTTTTACGTGCCTTGGATCTCAAGCCGTCGCAGCACCAATTGCAGCAGTATGAAGAACACGAGCGTATCATGTGCCAAATAGGGGGTTAACCGTTTATGGAGCTGACCCATCTTAACAAACAGGGTGAAGCCTACATGGTAGATGTAGGTGATAAAAAAGTAACGCGGAGGGTGGCTGTGGCTCGCGGTGCTGTACGAATGAAGCCGGATACCATGGAGCTTATTGCTTCCGGCCAAGTTCCCAAAGGGGATGTGCTGGCAGCAGCTCGTATTGCCGGTATCATGGCGGCCAAAAACACACCCTACCTTATTCCCTTGTGTCACCCTCTTAATCTGGGATCGGTAGAGGTGCGGCTAAAACTCAACCGCGAACAGAGCCAGGTGGAGATTGAATCGCAGATTAGTCTAAGCGGCCAGACCGGTGCCGAGATGGAAGCTCTGACTGCTGTCAGTGTGGCGGCCCTTACAATTTACGATATGTGTAAAGCGGTGGACAAAGGCATGGTGATTGATAATATTCGACTGGTGCAAAAATCAGGTGGCAAGAGCGGTACCTTTGTACGTAAGGGGGAACAGTTGTGGCAAGTGTAGCAGGGCATGTGAAGGCGGTTTGCCTTAGTCGAGAAAAAGGCGTGGCCAAAGAAGAACAGGGTGAAGGCCTTTTGATAGCCGGCCACGGTCTGGAAGGTGATGCCCACGCCGGCCCCTGGCACCGGCAGGTGAGCCTGCTGGCTCAAGAGAGCGTGGACAAGATGATAGCCAAGGGACTGGAACTTCATCCCGGTGACTTCGGTGAGAATCTGACTACCGAAGGACTGGAGCTCCCCACTTTGCCCATCGGCACCAGATTACAGGTAGGCGAAGAGGCCTTGCTGGAAGTAACCCAAATCGGGAAAAAGTGCCACCATGGCTGCGCCATTTACCAGCAAGTAGGAGATTGCATCATGCCGCGGGAGGGCATTTTCACGCGGGTGCTCATAGGCGGGAAAGTTAAAGCAGGCGATGCCATTGTGCTGGAACAAGGTTATCGCCTAGCTGTGGTGACCGCCAGTGATAAAGGGGCTGCCGGCGAGCGCGAAGACAAAAGTGCTGACATTATTCGAGAGCTAACAGCTTCTCTGGGGTCGATAGCGGCCTACAAGCTGTTACCTGACGACAAAGAAACTATTAGCCGTGAGCTGATACGTTTGGCCGACGAATTGGCCATAGATGTAGTTTTTACTACCGGTGGGACCGGCTTGTCACCCCGGGATGTAACACCCGAAGCCACATTGGCTGTGGTAGACCGGTTGGCATCGGGTTTTACCGAAGCCATGCGGGCTAAAGGACTGGAGAAAACACCGCATGCTATGCTGTCGCGGGCTGTGGCCGGTGTGCGCGGACGGACTCTTATTATTAATCTTCCCGGCAGCCCACGGGCGGTAGAAGAGAATCTGGCTGTTATTTTACCGGCATTGCCCCACGCGCTGGAGATACTTACCGGGCGCGGCGGGGAGTGTGGACAGCGAACAAGAGAGCAATAAAAGAAAGCTTTCCCCAGCGCAATGGCGGGTATTGTTCCTGCCGATGCGCTTCATCTTCGACCCTGCCAACCTAAAGCAAAGCCACGGTGTCAGGGCGATAGGGTCAAGCTGGAAACGGTTTGGCCTCCCAATTTGGAAAGAAGATGCAAGCCCAGCTTTAAACCCCAAGCTGGAGACTGGTGCCAGGGAGGTGTGGCGGGGGTAAATTACAGACAGGGAGAGGAAAAATTTGAGAGGGAAAAGATTTTTAGCGCTGCTTTTAACCGCCTTAGTTGTTATCACTTTGGCCGGTTGCGCACCTGCAGCCGAACCGGAAGCTCAGGAGGAAGGACCCCCGGAACCGGACATTAAAGAAGTTATTCTATCTACCACCACCAGTACCCAAGACAGTGGATTGCTGGACGAATTGATTCCTATTTTTGAAGAACAAACCGGGTATTTAGTCAAGACAATAGCCGTCGGTACCGGCAAAGCTTTAGAAATGGCCAGCTTAGGTGAAGCCGATGTTCTGTTGGTACACGCACCGGCAGCGGAGAAAGAAAAGGAAGCCGCCGGCGATGTAGTGAACCGCCAGTTGGTTATGCATAACGACTTTATTATTGTCGGTCCAGAAGATGACCCAGCGGCCTTAAAAGAAGTGGAAGCTGTAGAGGATGCTTTCAAGGCTCTAGTCGATACAGAATCAACGTTTGTATCTCGCGGTGACGACTCCGGTACCCACAAGATGGAAAAAGGCCTGTGGAAGAAAATAGAGATAGAACCGGAAGGCGATTGGTATGTTGAGGCCGGTTCCGGTATGGGCGATACATTAAAGATCGCTTCTGAAAAGGCCGGCTATACCCTCACCGACCGGGCCACTTATTTAGCCCTGAAAGACACTTTAGATCTGGAAATTCTTTTTGAAGGCGACGAAGCCTTGCTTAACATTTATCACGTAATGCAGGTTAACCCCGAAAAGTTTGAGAAGATAAATGCTGACGGCGGCCAGGCTTTTGTGGAGTTCATGGTGGCTGATGAAACTCAGGAAGTAATCAGTGAGTTTGGTGTGGACAAGTTTGGACAGCCGTTGTTCTTCCCCGATGCCGGTAAGCCGGATCAGTGGTAGAAGGGGCTTTGGTATACAGGCGTTTTTGCGAAGCTGCCTTAGAGTGAAGCGATAAGCAGTCTTAGCGAGCGAAGCGTGGAAGCGGCCATTGTGTCTGTATGTTGGTAAACGTAGGAGGGGTGGCCTCTGTGCCACCCCGTATTTCTCTGGCCGGTTTAGACTTATTAGGATAATTATATCTAGGTGGTTTAACCATGGATCTTATAATTCAGGGGTTAATCCGCGCTTTTGAGCTTATAATCAAAGGCGATAAAGAAGTATTCTCCATCGCCCTACTTACAATAAAAGTATCGGGCACGGCTACCATAATTAGCTTGGTGTTGGGTGTACCCCTGGGTTTATATCTTGCCGTGTCGCGATTTAGAGGTAGGGAATTTTTGGTGGGGGCGGTTAACGCCGGCATGGGTTTGCCGCCTACAGTGGTGGGCCTATGGGTGGCTTTATTTTTATGGCGGCGAGGACCTTTTGGCTTTCTGGGTCTTATGTATACGCCCACGGCTATGGTTATTGCTCAGTCCATTATTGCCTTACCCTTGGTAGCCGGACTTACCATGAGTGCCGTTCAACAGCTGTCACCTAAACTGAGGTTGCAGATTTTGGCTTTGGGTGCTTCGCCCCTACAGTTTTGGTGGTTAATTTTGCGTGAAGTACGCCTAGGTGTACTGGCTGCAGTAATGGCCGGTTTTGGCCGTGTTATCGCTGAAGTGGGCGCTTCTATGGCTGTAGGCGGCAATGTGCGTTGGTACAGCCGTGTACTTACCACATCCATCGTGTTGGAAGTAAACAAAGGGAATTTTGCCCTGGCCTTGGCCTTAAGCTTCGTGTTGTTGCTTATTTCCTATAGTGTTACTTATTTACTAACGGTATTACAGCAAAGGAGGCGGCAGGCGTGACTCCGGTCCTTACAGTAAAAGACATGGCCGTGAGGCGCGGCGGCCGCTGTATTTTGCAGGTGGACAGGTTTACCGTCCAACATCAAGAAGTGGTGGCCCTCATTGGGCCTAACGGTGCCGGCAAAAGTACATTACTCACCATTTTGGCCTGCTTGGCACCGCCTGATCAGGGGGACTTGTTTTTTGGCGACAAGAAAGTTACACGCAAAAATGCGCTGGCAGTACGCCGTCGCTTAGCGGTGGTATTTCAGGAACCGTTGTTACTGGATAGCACAGTACTGGAAAACGCCGCTTTGGGACTAAAATTGCGTGGACAAAAACAAGGAGCCGATAAAAAAGC
>DUNI01000037.1 GCA_012839445.1 Bacillota bacterium | reverse complement strand
GCCAGGCTGCAGCTGTTACCGCTGGGCCGGCTGCCACGGCTGATTATTATCCCAGCCCGTCGCCATCGGGTGAAGAGATGGTCTTTCTAAGGTTGGAACGGTTTGACCAGGGATCTCTTTACCTGCAGCTCTTGACTGCCCCGGAGAAAGCAGTAGAAGTGTTGCGTGGTTTAAGAGGCAATCCCGGTTACTACGGCAACTATTATCCTGAGTGGATTAGCGTCTATTGGTTTTAGTTAGTAACGTCCCCCGGCCTAGGCCGGGGGATTTTTTGTCTCTCCTACCCTTATAAATATCTTTTATGCTTACCTAGAAAGTGGATCGAAATTCCTTATTTGTTTAAAGCTGGTCAAGCCAATACAATATCATATGGAACTAATTCTTAACTGTAGTTATAGGGGAGGAGACAAAATGAAACGTTGGGGAATTATGTTTTCGTGTCTACTATTGGTATTGGTGATAGCCGTTACTGGCTGTGCTGGTACAGATTCATCCGGCTCGGCGGGAAATGCCGATCCTGCTAACCAAGAGAGTGTCGCTTTTAAGGCGCAGATGACCTTCAATGGTTCGTCCACGCTAGCTCCTGTCATGTCGGCTATTGCTACTGATTTTATTGAAGAATATGGTACTTGGGACAAGGTTGACCCTAGTTTCCCGGAACAAAATATCGCTATTTATGTTTCAGCTGGTGGGTCAGGGGCCGGCGTTAAGGCTGCTTTAGAAGGAACCAGTGATTTTGGGATGCTGGCCCGGGAAATCAAGGATGAAGAAAAAGAAAAGCTAGGTGAGATGGTAGATTTCAGAATCGGCATTGATGCCCTTACCATATCGGTAAACCCCGACAACCCTCTTTCTAAAGTTACAGACGATTTGACCACCGAAGAAGTTAAAAAAATCTTTGCCGGTGAATATAAGTATTGGGACGAAGTAGACAGCAGTTTGCCTCATCGCGAAATTGTAGTGGTAATCAGAGACTTAGGTGGGGGTGCCCATGAGGTATTTCAAAAAGCAGTCATGGGTGACACCCAGGTGAGAGCGGATGCCATTCAGTCACCGTCCATGGGTGCTTTAGTGGCCAAAGTTATAGAAAACAAGGATGCTATTGGGTATGCTTCGTTTGGAATGGTAAACCAAAACGAAGGAAAACTTGTTCCCATGAAGGTTGACGGTGTCGAACCTACCACAGAAAACATTGTAAGTGGTGACTATAAAATATCCAGGCCTCTGATTGTAGTGAAAAAGGGAGAGCTTTCCCCTGAACAAAAGGCTTTTATGGATGTAGTTACTTCGGACGTGGGAGCCCAGATCATCGAAAAAATGGGTTTTGTGCCGGTAAGATAAAGTTCAGGGGATTTTTGTCCCCTGAATTTTTTGGAGTGATAAAATTTGTACAAGGTGCTGGATGTGGCATTTAGTAAGTTGATCAAGCTCCTAACTATATTTTCTTTATTGCTGTTGGCCTTTGTTGTTGTTTTTATTTTTAGGGAAAGTGTTGTGTTTTTTAAGGAAGTGTCAGTTCTAAGTTTTATCAGCGGTCGTTCCTGGAATCCCTTACTGGCAGCTGACAACTTAGGTATATTTAACATAATTTTAGGGACGTTATATGTTTCGTTAGTAGCCATAATCCTGGCATTACCCATCGGTGTTGGTATGGCTCTGCTGTTGGCTGGCTATGTGGAAGGTAGGGTACGGGCGATAATTCGGGGTATTATTGATATTTTAGCTGGTATCCCGTCGGTAGTATATGGCTTTATCGGGCTCTTGGTCCTAGTGAAATGGTTTGAGACTAGGCTGGATCTTTCTTCAGGCGAATCAGTTTTGGCCGGTGGGATCCTGCTGGCGGTAATGGTGTTGCCTTATGTTATATCTACCTGCCATGAGTCTATGGAAAAGGCTTATCGCCGCCATGCGCCCTCGTCTCAGGCTTTGGGTGTTTCCCGGAGCTATTTGCTAAGGGAAATCGTTCTTCCAGAAAGCAGACGGGCTATTATAGCAGCTACAGTTTTAGCCTTGGGCAGAGCCATGGGGGAAACCATGGCCGTGATGATGGTGATTGGCAATGCCCCTATACCACCAACTTTGCTGGGAAAATGCCAGACTATCCCCTCTCTTATTGCTCTTGAAATGGGGATGGCAGAAGTAGGAAGCTTACATTACCACTCTCTATTTGCATCGGGCTTGGTGCTTATGGCAGTACTTTTGGCCATTAATTTGGTTTTCTATTTTGTTAGAAGAAGTGCCTTTATGAAATAGAATTAAGATATGGGAGTGGTTATAAAAAAAGGGGAACAGCATGATGCGGAAAATGGAAAACAGCCGGTTGTTTAAACTGTGGATGGTAGTTAGCACCTTAATAGTACTGATTTCTGTGGGCTTTATTATTGGGTACATAGTGTTAAACGGGATTAAATCAATTAGCTTAGATTTTATAATTTCCAGTCCCAAAGGTTTACCGTTAGGATCCGAAGGGGGCATACTGCCGGCTATAGTAGGGAGTCTATTGTTGATGCTGATAGCTTGCGGTTTCGCCTCTTTTTTAGCCCTGGCGACGGCTATTTATGTGGTGTTTTATTGCCAATCGTCTCAGATAGAAAACATAGTCCATATTATTGTACAGTGTATGGCCGGAGTGCCGTCTATTGTTATCGGGCTCTTTGGCTACACTTTTTTGGTAGCCAAATTAGGTCTGGGTCGCTCTCTGCTATCGGCTGGGTTGACACTGGGTGTAATGGTTTTTCCGTTTATCGAGGTAAGGATAGAAAAAAGCCTACAGGAGTTCAGCACTGCTGCCCTGCAGTCGTCTTACGCATTGGGGGTATCTAAAGCCTATACTTTGTTCAAATTGGTTCTTCCTCAGTGCAAAGAGGATATAGTGGCCGCTATTACCTTAGCTGGAGGCTTTGCCATGGGAGCGACGGCTCCGATTATTTTAACGGGAGCTGTCATCTTTGCTCCTATTCCCAGTTCCTTGTCGTCCCCGGTAATGGCATTGCCTTTTCATCTCTATATCCTTACCGGCGAAGGAATATCATTGGAGAAAGCCTATGCCACAGCGCTGGTACTGATCACGCTGATCTTTGCTATCAACATTATATCTATCGCCTTAACCTCTAGAAGAAAGGAAGTAGGCTCATGAATATTTTGGAGCTACTCTCTTTAAATTCCTATTACGGCCATGAGCAGGTTCTCTATGGGATCAATTTGGCAATCAGAAAAAACGCCATTACCGCTGTCATTGGGCCTTCCGGTTGTGGCAAATCCACTCTGCTCCTAACCTTAAATAGAATGCTGGAAGAGTGTGGCGGGAGGGCTGAAGGTGAAATAACATTTGCGGGCAAGGATTTCTTTTCTTATCCGAAAGAAGAAATACGAAGACGAATTGGAATCGTATTTCAAAAACCGAGCCCATTTCCGCTGTCTATTTACCGAAACCTCACTTATGCTCCTGTTTACTATGGTGTTAGGGATAAGAAAAAACTCAATGAAATAGTAGAGAGCAAATTAAAGGTAGCCGGGCTTTACGAAGAGGTGCAGGCCGACTTACACAAATCAGCTTTGCAGCTTTCCGGCGGGCAGCAACAAAGGCTTTGTATTGCCAGGGCTCTCACGGTAGAACCGGAAATACTGTTATTGGATGAGCCCTGTTCTGCTTTAGATATCAAAAATACAGCCAATATTGAGCAGATGCTGCTTAAGCTAGCCCAAGATTATACCATTGTAATTGTCACCCATAACTTGGCTCAAGCGAAGCGAATATCGGATTACACGGCTTTTTTACTGAATGGAGAACTGGTGGAATATGGTGAGACAAAAAAGGTATTTTCCCGGCCCCAAGACCGAAGAACTTGGGAATATATCGAAGGAATTTATGGCTAGACAGTTAAAGGAGAGATCAGTTGCTAACTTACGAAATTCCCGGGCAGGGGCATATGGAGATTAAAAACGTGGTTTTTGATTACAATGGTACCCTGGCGGTGGATGGGAAATTAATACCAGGCATCAAAGAACTGCTGCTAAAACTGACAAAAAGAGCGAGAGTGATTATCCTTACGGCCGATACTTATGGGACCGCAAGAAAAGAATGTTCTTTTTTGGGAGACGCCATTATGGCTTTTCCACAAGAAGGGGCCGGCGAAGCGAAAAGAAAGATTGTGGAGCAGCTGGGAGCCGACTGCACAATTTGTATTGGAAATGGTTTCAACGATACAAAAATGTTTGAGATAGCCGCCTTGTCCATAGCCGTAATCGAACCTGAAGGGTGCAGCGGTAAACTTTTGAGCTATGCCGATATAGTGGTATCTTCTATTAGAGACGCCATCGAGATTGTGTTAAGCCCGAACAGAATAAAGGCTACCTTAAGAACATGAGATGAGACCGGCCAGCTGGCTGGTCTATTTAATTTAAAGTCTACTATTGGCCATTGTCGTTGTTTGGGCTGTAGCTTTGAATATGATGAACTTCGGTCTAAAACTGGGTTGAGATGAGTATGTTTTTAGGGCGACTCTCATTACTAGATTTTTTGCTGACAAGATACAATCCTATTTGCGATGATTACTGGGGGTAGGACTGTGTTTAGAAGCAGAGGGAGGCAAAACAGCCCTATAACCTTAAGATGGCTCACGGCGGCCGTGGTTTCATTGGTGGTGCTGGTGGCTATGAATACGCCTGAACGTCGCCTATACGAGCGGGTATGGGCTCAGGCATTGATGTTAGCGCCGCAAACAGTGGTGCTGGACCCGGGGCATGGGGGTATTGACACTGGGGCAGCAGGGACACGTGGAGTCACAGAGAAAGAAATTACATTGCCAGTATGTCTTTATCTGAAGGAGTATCTAAGTTTAAGCGGAGCCCGTGTATTGCTTACCCGGCAAGATGATCGGGAACTCTCAACAGACTTCGAGGAAGATTTACGATTGAGAGTGGCCGTAGTAAAAAGAAGCAAGGCTACCCTGTTTCTCAGCATTCACGGCAACAGCTTTCCCGGGCCAAGCGAATACGGGGCCCAGACCTTCTTCGGTAACAATCACAGTGACAGCGAACGGCTGGCTCGCTGTATTCAGGAGCAGCTAAAGAAGCTAGAGCCCCTAGGGGAGAGTTATCGCGAAGTGCAAAGTGGTGATTTTTATGTTCTTAGAAACTCGCCGGTGCCGGCGGCTTTAGTGGAAATCGGTTTTTTGTCCAACCCGGAAGAAGAACGGCTGCTGGCCGACCCTGGCTACCAAAAACAATTGGCCTGGCATATTTTTTCCGGCCTGGTGGCATATTGGCGTGGCGAGGGGGTGCCGGACAAATCCTTGACACCGGTGAGCCTGCAGTCTACAATCGGGGCGAGGTGATAGGCCATGAAAGAGGACATATTGCTGGCCATGTTGGCCCGGTCAGATGGTTACATATCAGGTGAAGACATTAGTCGCCGACTGGGTGTATCGCGAACGGCGGTTTGGAAGTATATGGAGGACCTCAGGCGCGCCGGTTACGTCATCGAAGCGGTGCCAAGGCGCGGGTATCGGTTGGTTTCACGACCGGATAAGCTGATACCTACTGAGGTGCGTGCCGGGCTTGATACCGTTCGACTAGGACAAGCAGTCCATTATTATACTGAGATTGGTTCCACCAATGACGTAGCTCGAGAATTGGCCCTAAAAGGCGCCGACGAGGGCACCCTGGTGGTGGCGGAAAAACAGATAAAAGGGCGTGGCCGGCGAGGGCGCCATTGGGTATCGCCGGCCGGCACCGGTATTTTTGCTTCGCTGATACTAAGACCGAATCTGTTACCAGCCCACGCGCCTATTCTTACGCTAACAGCAGCTGTGGCCGGTGCTGAAGCCATTCATGAGCTTACTGAACTGCCGGTAGGCATTAAATGGCCTAATGATTTGCTGATCCGGGGACGTAAAACAGCAGGGATCTTAACTGAAATGAGCGCCGAAATAGATACCATCTTCCATGTAATTATAGGTGTGGGTATCAATGTAAACACCGATTCTTTTCCGGAGGAACTCCAGTATGTGGCCACTTCGTTAGCCAAAGAAGTGGGACAAGAAGTATCCAGACAGCGTTTATTACAGCTATTTTTACAGCGCTTTGAAAAGTGGTACGATTGTTTACCGTCTAAGCGGGACCGTGTGCTTGATCGGTGGCGCCGGCTATCTATTACTTTAGGGCGGCAGGTTACCGTCTTTTCGCCTAATTTCACCGTACAGGGTCAGGCGTTAGACATTGATCAAGAAGGAGCGCTCTTAATACACACTACCAATGGCGAACAGGTTAGGATCCTAAGCGGCGATGTGAGTTTGCGATAGTTTTCACAACAATCCGTGGTATAATAAAGACAAACTGGAAAAGCTAGCTAAAGAGGGGGAGTAAGATGGCTGCGGTTCAAATCATTGGAGTTCCACAAGATCTGGGCGCCAATCGTCGTGGAGTAGACATGGGTCCTTCCGCCATTCGCTATGCTGGCCTAACGGAGCGGTTGCGCCAATTGGGGCATACGGTTGCCGATCTAGGGAATATCCCGGTGAAGCTGCACGAAGAACACCTGCCCGGTAGCGAACGGCTGCACTACCTAAATGAGATTGTGGCTACCAATGAGGCACTGGCCAAAGAGGTAGCGGCAGTAGTAGAAGCAGGCGATTTGCCCTTGATTCTGGGCGGAGATCACAGTACTGCCATTGGCTCTTTGGCTGGGGTAGCAGCGGTAAAAAGATGCGGCATTATCTGGTTGGATGCCCACGGCGATTTCAACACAGAGGAAACCACCACCAGCGGTAACATCCACGGTATGTCTTTGGCGGCATCACTGGGTCGGGGCGCAGAGCCGTTGGTGTCTTGCGGTGGTTTTGCTCCTAAAGCCAAAGAAAAGAATGTGGCTGTAATCGGAGCCCGGGATCTGGATGATGAAGAGCGGGAAGCACTGCGTCAGTCACGGATCTCGGTTTTTACCATGCAGGACATTGATGAAATGGGTATGAAAAGAGTTATGCGCCAGTCTTTAGAAGCTGTATTGGAAGGTACTGATGGTGTTGTAGTAAGTCTGGACATGGATGTGCTGGATCCGTTAGAAGCTCCAGGTGTAGGGACGCCGGTACGGGGAGGGCTCACTTACAGGGAAGCCCACCTGGCTATGGAGCTTATTGCCGAGACGGAGGCTCTGTTGGCCTTGGAAGTGGTTGAAGTTAATCCGACTTTAGACTGTTATAACCAAACGGCAAAGTTAGCAGTGGAACTGATCACGTCGGCTTTGGGAAAACGTATTTTATAGGAGGCAGCTAAGATGGGTATTGTTTGGGGCGGAATTGCTCCGCATCCGCCTATCATAATTCCCGAGATAGGGGGAGCGGAGCTGAAGAAAGTAGCTGCTAGCTGCCAGGCCTTAAGGGCGCTTGCCACCAGTTTAAAAGCTTCCGGTGCTGAGGCAGTGGTGGTCACTACTCCTCACGGGACGGTCTTTCAAGATGCAGTAGCTGTTTCGTTGTTACCGAAGGTGAGTGGAAGCTTTGCTGATTTTGGTGCACCTCAGATAAAGTTTAATTTGCAAACCGATTACGATTTGGCTTCAGCGATAGTAGATGCCGGTGTCGACTTAGGTGTGCCTACTGTGGGCTTAGGTGAAGATAAGATCCACCGCTATCGGACAGGCAGCAGGTTGGATCATGGTGTATTGGTTCCCTGGTATTACCTGGCTCAGGCCGGAGTAGAATTGCCAATTGTGTGGGTAGGTATGTCACTATTGCCGCCGGAAGACTTATACGCCTTTGGCGTGGCGGTAAAACAGGCCAGTAACTTATTGGGACGGCCAGTGGCTTTTCTAGCCAGCGCTGACTTATCCCACCGGCTGACTCGTACTGCTCCTGCCGGATATCATCCTGATGGCAAGCGTTTCGATGCACTGCTGGTGGAAAAGGTTGGCCACGGTGATTTAGAGGGCGTGCTCAAGATAGACCCGGCACTGGCCGACAAAGCCGGGGAATGCGGCTGGCGTAGCATTATGATGTTGGCCGGGGCGTTGGATGGATACGAGATTACACCAAAGGTATTGTCTTACGAGGGACCTTTTGGTGTTGGTTATCTAGTGGCTGAACTCATGCCTGTAACAGAGCGGCCTGAGCTTAGTCGGCTGGAGCACTTACGAGGGGCACAGCAGCAGGAAGTAGTTGCTCAAAGGTCGGGGGAAAGTGTTTTTGTGTGTTTGGCTAGGCAAAGCCTAGAGACCTATGTACGCACCGGCAAGAGAT
Organism: Bacillota bacterium; assembly: GCA_012839445.1. GTDB lineage: Bacteria > Bacillota > DTU030 > DUMP01 > DUMP01 > DUNI01. The sequence continues at coordinate 2,377 of DUNI01000037.1, read as the reverse complement.
TGCCGCTGCCGCCGGATGTACCTCCCGAGCTGAGTAAACGGGCCGGCGCCTTTGTAACCTTAAAGAAGAACAAACAACTAAGGGGCTGTATAGGTACAATACAACCTACACAAAAGAACTTAGCAGCCGAAATTATAGAAAATGCAATCAGTGCCGGTACTCGCGATCCCCGGTTTTGGCCGGTTGAGGAAGACGAGCTCAAAGATATAGTTTATTCAGTAGATGTATTGGGAGCGCCGGAGCCAGTTGAAAGTTTGGCCCAGTTGGATCCAAAACGCTACGGTGTTATTGTTCAGGGCCGAGGTGGAAATAAGGGGTTGCTGCTACCCGACATAGAGGGTATCGATACCCCAGAACAACAGGTAAAGATTGCCAAACAAAAAGCCGGTTTGGGGCCAAGGGATGAAGTGCGCCTCGAACGCTTTGAAGTTAACAGGTATTACTAACACCACAAAGACCTAGCGTAAAGGCGGGTCTCCGTACCCGCCCGGTATCCTACTGCAAGGACTTTGCGCAGGGGCGGGTCTCTGTGCCCGCCCGCAACTTCTACATCTGGGAAGGTGGATCTACCATGAAGCTGGCCTTATACGCGGAACCCTTATCAGATGACAAAGTACAGTGCCACTTATGCCCGCATGGCTGCCGCATTAGTCCGGGCCAATCCGGCATCTGTCGGGTACGGGTTAATAAAGAGGGAACGCTGTATGCGGCTAATTATGCCCAAGTCAGTTCTCTCGCTCTTGATCCAATAGAAAAAAAGCCCTTATACCATTTTTATCCCGGGAAGGACATTTTATCTTTGGGCACGGTGGGCTGCAATCTTAAGTGTAGCTTTTGCCAAAATTACGGCATTTCCCAGGAAGATGCACATACCAGAAAGTTAGGTCCGGAACAGGCCGTACGCCTGGCCAAGGAACAAGGCCCAAGCTGTATTGGCTTGGCTTACACCTATTCCGAGCCGCTTATGTGGTACGAATATGTGCTAGATACAGCTCGGCAGGCCAAAGCGGCCGGACTAAAAAATGTACTGGTCACCAATGGTTTTATCCAACCGGAGCCGTTTAAGGAGCTGCTGCCCTTTATTGATGCCATGAACATTGACATAAAATCATTCCAAGAAGATTATTATCGCCGGATTTGCGCCGGAAAGTTGGCTCCTGTGCTAGAAACGGTGGAAAATGCTGTGGCGGCAGGGTGTCATGTAGAAATCACCACCTTAGTTGTGCCAGGCCTTAATGATTCCCCAGCCGAGATTAAGGCTCTTGCCGGCTGGATCGCTGAGTTGTCCCCTACGATACCGCTTCATCTAAGTCGTTACTTTCCGCAATACAAAATGGACCTGCCCCCAACGCCCTTACAGACGCTGAAACAGGCCCTAAATATTTCCCGGGAAAAGCTGAATTATGTTTATATTGGCAACGCTGCCGCAGACGGTGGCCGTGATACCTACTGCCCCAGCTGTGGAGCTATCCTAATTAGACGCTCATCATTAGGCATTCAGGTGATGGGATGTACCGAAGATGGAACGTGTCAACATTGCCAAACAAAGACAAACCTAATTATCTGATCTAAAGGTCTTATGTGGACTAAATCTCTTTAATAAGGGCCAGAAAATACTGAAGAATGCGGGCAGTCAAACCCCACACGGTCCGCCCATCAATATCATAAAATACTTCAGGCACTACCCCGGTGCGCCAAGGATAATTACGGCCACCGGGTATTTTGTCAAAAGGAAAGTCGGCTGAAGGCTTAGGCTGAATGGATATGTAGTGCGTCTCCGGTTCTAAAGTAAGCAGGTGCTCAAGAGGAACAGAAAATACAGAATCCACTTCGTCCGGGCTCGGATTTAATTCTTTCAACGGTGGGATTTGACCTACGAAAGAGTAGAGCAGCATGTTAGAGGGTGTAACAATAAGACCAAGTTGTCCCCAGACATCGATCTCTTCTAGCTCGAGGCCTAATTCTTCCGACGTTTCCCGGCGAGCTGCCTGGCATGGGTTTTCAGCGGGCCCCTCTAAAGTACCACCAGGAAAACAGATTTCGCCTGGCTGGCGGTTCAAAAGGGAAGAGCGCACCTGAAAGAGTATATTCCAACTACCGGTATCATCTTTTAGGAACGGTACCAGCACCGCCGACTTAACAAACAGTTCCTCGCCAATCATTTTATGGCGTCGCCGTTTAAGAGCTGATTTGATTTTAGTCGTATCGACTGTAACCACCGCCTTGTTTATGCTTGCTATTCCCAAGTTAATGTTATCTGGTCTCCATGTTGCAGGGGGCTGGTAAAGGTTGCCGGCTCGCCATTTATCAACATAACTAAAGTAGCTCCAGCTTTGGCCTGGCGTTTGATATCAATTAGCGTAAATAAATCGCTAAG
>DUNI01000003.1 GCA_012839445.1 Bacillota bacterium | reverse complement strand
GTCTGAAAACTACCCCGATCTGCTAATTTAGTCACCACGGCTGGGTTTATGTCCACACATACTAACCGTACCTGAGCCGGTAGCAAGTTCCCCACCGCGATACCATGTAACATGGTACTTAGCACCAATGCCAGTTTGGTTCCCGGAAGCAAAGCCCGCATGGCTTCCTGTGCTTTAAGCACATTGGTGATTACGTCCGGCAGCGGCCCATCATCACGAATAGAACCTGCCAACACAAAATCCGTCCCTTGTTTAACCATGGTATACATTACGCCACTGGTTAAAATACCTTTTTCCACAGCCGATTTAATACCACCGGCAGCACGAATGGTGTTAATGGCTCGTAAGTGATGACTGTGACCTTCAGGAACTACTTTCCCACTTGCAAGACACACACCCAAAGAAGTGCCATATAATGCATGTTCAATATCGTGAGTAGCCACAGCATTGCCGGTAAATACCGTCTGCACATAACCGGCATTAATGAGTTTTTCTAAATAACGACCGGCTCCAGTATGTATAACAGCCGGACCGAGCACCACCAGAATTTTGCCGTCCCTTAATCGCACTTCTTTCATTTCCCGGGCAATATCAGCAATTAAGAGGCCTTTGGGGCGCTCACTGGAGACTGCACTGCCCATGAAAGCAAAATCTTCTTCCTTGCAGGCGCGCTGAAGCGGAGTAACTCGAATTCCAGCACTGCCTACCACCACCAGGTCGTCCTGCTTAATCCGGCTCATAGGAACACAAACAGCCTTCCCCTTAATTGGATCCACCTGGATGGCACAGTCCATCTCCATCTCAGTTACCGGAATCCATCCTAACGGTAACCGAATACTAGTTTCTAAATTAGTAGTGGCATAAAATCCCTCCGGCAACACTCCGTCTTGTGGAGCCGGTACCAGTTGTACCTCTTCCCGAGAGGGAGAAATGTCTTTGGCCCCTAATTCCCGCACCGCTAGCCAAATTTTCTCCAGAAGTTGCTCTGAAGAAGCGGATAGCAGTAACCGGGCCCAACTAATGTCAGCCTTAGTTTTTCCTATAATAATGTCTTCAACGATAAAGTCGCCGCCCAACTCTAAAATAGTATCCAGCGTCTGCGGAAGAATGTGTGAATCCAGTATATGTCCTGAGAGCTCTACAGTTCTCTGATACACGCTATCATTCTCCCTTAATAGTTACCTGAGCCCATGCTATCATATTGTGTACTCATCGTCAACGAACAACCAACCGGCAACAAACAAGCGGCGATGACTGTGTACAAGACAGTCATCGCCGCTTCACTCTTATGGTTTAAAGGAGACCTTTTTCTGTTAAGAAATCGCGAGCCACTGCAGACGGTTCCTCTTCGCCCACGTCCACTCGTGCATTCAATTTCTTCATGGTCTCAGTATCCATAAGTCCACCCAGTTGTTCCAGAGCATCCTTTACTTCCGGATACTTTTCCAGTGTATCGGCTCTGGCAATTAACATGCCATAGTATGGCGGATTAAACTCTTTGTCGTCTTCCAAGATAACCAAGTCACCGGCTATATTGCGACCGTCAGTAGTGTACACAACACCTGCGTCCACTTCTCCTGTCTCTAGAGCTCTATACATAAGCCCAAAATCCATGGGAATAGCTTCCTTAAACTCAAACCCGTAGGCTTGACAAAACTCCTTGTAACCCTGCCCAGGGTAATCCTGGAACGTCTGATCCGTACCTAATACCAAATCAGCAGCATGAGGTTTTAGATCGCTTACTGTTCTTAACTCCAGTTTCTCAGCCGTAGCCCTAGGTACAGCCACAGCATACACGTTATTATAACCGTAAGCTGGGAAAGTGTATAGATTGTGTTCTTCCAGCATTCGATCATGCACATACTGCCATACCTTATCCGGATCGCGCCACTCAGGTGTCAATTTCTGTTCAAATGTTCCCAAGAAGTGGGTCCCGGTAAACGAAATATGCATATCCAAATCACCGGTCATGGTAGCCTGAAGCATGGACATGGCGCTACCTAAATTCTGCACATGCTCCACCTTATGATTTGTTTTGGCCTCAACCAAGGCCTTAACTATCTCGCCCTGGATCTCCACTTCAGCATATCCCTGGGAGCCGACTCTAAGTGTGGTACCGTCTCCCGTTGGAGCCTCATTAGAGCCACCGCACCCTGCCACCAACACGGCAATAACCAAGGTTAAAGCCGTTATGGCAATTAATCTCTTCACCTACTTATCCCCTCTCCGTTGCTATCTCTGTTCATTGTATAATCTTAAACCTTCGGGAGTCGCCCATCGTTCCAAATTGCTTAAGCCATAATCAGCCAGCAAGGCCATTACAGCCGCCGGAATGGCGCCCACCAAAATCAAGTAGTCGCGCATGAGCTGCAGCCCACGAACAATATAGCGACCAAGACCACCGCCACCTACCATGGCCGACAACGTAGCCGTTCCAATGGCAATTACAGTGGCCGTGCGCACCCCGGCCATGATCACCGGTACCGCTAGCGGCAACTCCACTTTAAATAACTGCTGCATGGGAGTCATGCCCATGCCTGCTGCCGCTTCCTTGAGCTCAGGGCTGACACCCTTAATGCCAGTATAAGTGTTGCGCATAATAGGCAGAAGTGAATAGAGAAACAAAGCCACAATGGCTGGTTTGTTACCAATACCCAATCCCAGTGGAATAAACAAAGCCAACAAAGCTAAACTGGGTATTGTCTGAATAACATTGCCCAGCCCCATAACAATACGTTCTAATAGGCTGTAACGAGTGGCCAGAATTCCTAGCGGTACTGCCACCAGCACCGCCAGTCCTACTGGAACCAATACCAGTAACAAGATGTGCTCTGAGATGGCAGCCCAAATTTCGGAGCTGTTGCCGGCAAAGTATTCTACCATTTTGTTTAGGGTTACCAATATCTTGACTTGGCTCATTTACCTGCACCTCCTGCCGCCTTCAAAACGTGGTTTTCCACTGTCGTCTGGCTGCTCTTTTGGTTTTCAAGCAGAACACCCACTAAACTGGCCCGGGTAACCACGCCTTTGAGCTCACCGTGGTCGTCCACAACCACTACTAAGTTGGTATTTTTGTCCATTAGTTTTGCCGCTGCCACCGAAAGTGGCGTATCCGGCTTCACTGCCACCGGAACTAAAGACAGCACTTCAGATACCGATGCTATTTCATTGCGAAGCAGGTACGGATACAAATCTCGCGCCCGGACTGTGCCTTTAAGGACTCCATCTTTAACCACCAGCAAGCTATCAACTCGCTGTTGTTGCATCCTAGCCAAAGCCTCGCCCAGTCCACGTTCAGGCTCTATCGTTACTGGAGCCGTATTCATCACATCTTTTACTTCTAGCTCTTCCACAGCTTGTGGCTGGGCACTGCGCCCAATAAAACTAGCCACAAAATCGTTGGCCGGATGACGCAAAATTCCTTCAGGAGTAGCATCCTGAACAACAGACCCGTTTTTCATAATAACAATCCGATCAGCTAACATCAGGGCCTCATTCATATCGTGAGTAACAAAAATAATAGTTTTCTTGAGCTGCTCTTGCAGTCGTTTTAATTCCAATTGTAGCTGCTCGCGGGTTATGGGATCCAAAGCTCCAAAAGGTTCGTCCATCAAAATCAGCTCTGGATCGGCAGCTAACGCCCTGAGTACCCCAATACGTTGTTGCTGTCCGCCTGAAAGTTGCGCCGGATAACGGTCACCATAAACAGCCGGATCCATCCCTACCATCTGTAGTAGTTCTTCTACTCGTTCCTGACATTTGGCCCGAGGCCATCCCTTGAGTTGAGGAACCAAAGCAATGTTAGCTGCTACCGTAAGATGTGGCAGCAAACCGACGGTTTGAATCACATAACCGATATTGCGTCTAAGCTCCACTACATTAAGGCTGCGAGCTTTCTGGTCATGAATGTATATTTCACCACTGGTAGGTTCTATTAGACGATTTATCATCTTCAGACTGGTCGTTTTTCCGCAACCACTGGGTCCCACCAGCACTACAAATTGTCCTTTTTCAATGGTAAGATTCAAATTGTCAACGGCAACGGTTCCGCCTGCAAACACTTTACTTACCTGTTCAAACTTAACCACCGACTTCACCTCTCTTTTTAATGTCGACTTACAACTGCTTTCTTTTTTAAGCCACCTTAAGCCAATCTTGATTGGAAAATAGGACACTTGAAAATACCAACAACTCTAGTATAAGGGCGAAGTTGTCGGTAGTCAAGGGGAAAAATCATTTGTTAAACATTTTTTTACTTTTGTCTAGAAGCTATGGTATTATCAGCCTGGAGGTGTTCCTTGTGGATACATATCGCACCGTTGCACAAGAAACCGAAGTGGAAATAAAAATCGAGCGCTCCCGCTTTATAGGGCAGGTGCGCCCGGTAAATTCCGAACAAGAAGCCAAAGATTTTATCGCCCGTATAAGCGAACTTCACCGCCAAGCAACCCATAATTGCTGGGCCTACCGCGTTGATCCTGAACGGGACACCCGCTTTTCCAGCGACGACGGCGAACCCACCGGTACTGCCGGTGAACCTATCTTACGCGCCATCTTAAGTCAGGAGCTCACCAACACAGTAGTGGTGGTAACCCGTTACTTCGGCGGAAAAAAGCTAGGTATTCGCGGGCTAATCGAGGCTTATGGCGGTACCGCCACCCAGGTTTTAGCTGCTGCCGGCACCGTTCAGAAAATTATTACCGAAACCTTTCAACTTAATCTAGACTACCCTCAACTGGATCAATGTCAGTATTGTGTGCACAAATACAACGGCCAGATAGTTAATGCAGATTACCAACAACAAGTAACCTTACAGGTAGCCATTCCCCGCTCGAAAACCAAGAGCTTCCTTGGAGAAATACGGAATCTGGCCCATGTGAAAACCGACTAACACTTCAGCCGACGAAAATTAATAACCAATTACTTCATTAGTTTCGGGTTGGATCGTTGGACAGTTTGCCCTCTTTTAGCTGCTGCTTGATGAGATATTCCTTCCGCCAAAAATACAGAATCAGTGCCACCAAAAAAAGCCCTGCGCTTACCACCTGAGCTACAGTCAATGTGCTTGTATACATAAGGGTATCGCGGAAAAAGTCCTCGATAAACCGTTCCACTGCTCCCCCGGCTATTCCGATCAAAAACACAGCTCCAGAAAATAAGCGTCGCTGATACAGTCGGAATAACAACCATCCTAGCAACATACCCATGACAGCAGCGTATAGTTGCACTGGGTGGCGGGGCAAATTATCTCCCAGCTGTGGCATCACCACCGCCCAAGGTACTTGGCTTACACGTCCATAACAACAGCCATTTAAGAAACAACCTATCCGCACCAAGCCATAGCCTGCAGCCAAAAATGGTACCAATATATCCCCAGTATCCCAAAACCGCAAATTTCGACGGCGGGCCAGCCAGCCACCAGCAACAATACCAGCTAGCAGTCCGCCATAAAAAACCAATCCTCCGTCTGAAAACTGGAAAAATATCCCCGGTCGCCGCAGAAATTCTTGGGGCTTATATAGCAAAAGGTAATTCAACCGGCTGCCTAATACGCCTGCCAGTACTGCCCCCACACCTACATCAAGTAAGTCCTCGGGTTGCTCCCAGCCACTTCTGCGAGCCAAAGAAACAGCACCCCAACCACCTAATAATGTACCCAATGCCAACAAAAAACCCCAACTATAAATAGAAACAGGGCCTAAAGACAATAAAACCGGTCTCATAGCTATTTCACCTGCTTTCTGCTAACAAGAATCGCTATACATTCCCCACTTATGCTAAGAAATAGGCCAAAAAGCGAACATTCTTTCCCACTATCCACATAATCCACAGGGTTATCCACACGTAAACCGCGTCGTTCCAACATTTCCCCACCCTTATCCACATTATCCACAGGGCTAGGCTCTAAGCGGCCGTGGACAAAGAAACCCCGTTGTTAAGCCTTTTTTGGACATTCCCTCTTATTTTTCCCCAAGTTTTCCCCAGGTGAGTTCTGCCCCCAAGGGTAAGTTAGCAATTGCATTTAGCGACAAAGGAGCCGTAAGTCCTTGTCTTAAATACCAATAGCCGGCGCAGCCTACCATGGCTGCGTTATCTGTGCACAGTATCGGTGGTGGCACCAACACCTGTAGTCCTCTCTTAGCACCTGCCGTCCTTAAGGCTTCTCTAAGCTCGCCATTGGCGGCCACACCGCCGGCCAATACTATCTTCTTCAGCCCGGTAATATCGGCTGCCTCTAATGTCCGTTCTACTAAAGCAATGACCACTGCCCTTTGCAAGCTGGCAGCTACATCGGCCTTGTTGGGCTCCTGTTTTCGTTGGCGTAACGTATTTAGGTAATTGAGGACAGCGGTCTTAAGACCGCTGAAACTAAAGTCAAGCGGATTGTCTTTTACCACCGCCTGAGGCAGCGGCAGTGCATCTGGGTTGCCTGACCGTGCCAGCCGTTCAATAGCAGGTCCACCAGGGTATCCCAGACCTAAAGCTCGTGCAATCTTATCAAAAGCTTCACCGGCTGCATCATCCACCGTTCGACCCAACAACTCGTATTGACCGTGACCATGAACATGAATCAACGATGTATGACCGCCCGAAACAACCAAACTCAAAAACGGCGGCTTTAGGTCAGGGTGGACCAACACATTACTGTAAATATGTGCCGCTGTATGATGAACACCTATCAATGGCAAGCTCTGTGCTAACGCTACAGCTTTGGCATAAGACAGCCCTACTAATAGAGCCCCTACTAATCCTGGGCCCGGAGTAACAGCAATGGCAGACAAGTCGTCGAACGTCAGGCCGGCTTCCTTGAACGCCGTTTCCACTGCCGGCACAATCAATTCCACATGGCGACGGGAAGCCAATTCCGGCACCACTCCGCCATAGATCGCATGCAAGTTCACCTGAGAAGAAATAACATTGGCCAAAATTTCGCGCCCATCGGCCACTAAAGCAGCCGACGTTTCATCACACGAGGTTTCAATGCCCAAAATTATTTGTCCACTATGCAAACGCCTCACCTCTGATTCATTATAGCCCTAGGATCGGTTTTTGGCGAGAGTACAAGTAAAAAGATACTGGCCTTTTGGCAACAGTATCTCCTTTTTCAAGTCGTTAAATAAACGTTAGAAGGATCAACTAGGAACCTGTAAAAGTACCAGCTTATCTTAGTTAAAAATTCAGCCCGCGCTCAGCGCGGGCTCCGGCTTTTCAGAGATTGTATTTCCACATTATGATTGCATCTTCACGGGTTTCGGCATAATAATTACGTCGGCAACCCAAAGCTACGAAACCCAGTTTCTCATACAGTCGGCGTGCACCCCAGTTGGACTTTCTTACCTCTAAAGTCATCTTGTCAGCACCGTGTGCCTTGGCCACTGTCATAAGTTTAGTCAACAAACCCTCCCCGATCCCTTGACGGCGCCACTTTGGTAATACCGCAATATTAGTCACATGAGCTTCATCCACCAGCACCCACACACCAGCGTAACCTACCACAGTGTCATCAACCATCGCTACGAAATAGTAAGCAACTTTATTGTGCAGGAGCTCAAAAATATAAGCGTCTCGGGACCATGGGGCAGGAAATGACTGCCTTTCCACATCCATAACCCCATGCAGATGATCCATAGCCATGGGTAATATCTTAATGTTATTATGTGGTGGCATTTTTCTTAGCCTCCCGGGCCAACTCCGCTGCCGCACGCCGCACGTACAGCGGCTTGACTGCAGCTAAATCTTCGACTTCACCGCCTGCTAATCGTCGGGCTGCTATCTGCCCTAAAATAGACGCTCGTGGTACGTTTTGCCACGATGGTAACTCCAGCACTTCAAGATTAGTGGCCATAAGATCCTCTTTGCATAAGAAAACCCCATCACCACATACGGTCAGGCGATTTTTACCTACCAACTCCTTAGCTTGTGCAGCCACTTGTTCGGATCGGAGGGCCAAGTATCCAGTAAGCGGCCGGCAATTAAGCGGTTCTTTACTACCGGCATAAAAAGCCACATAAATGTGTCCTTGCTTAGCATCTAACAAAGGTGCCGTAAACGCATCCGGTCTTACGGCTGCTGCCGCCAAAACATCCAACGTGCTAACAGTAACAAGTGGGATATTGAGCGACTGAGCCAGGCCTTTGGCTGTGCTCAGCCCAATCCTCAGACCGGTAAACGAACCTGGGCCCGAACCACAAGCTACAGCTCCTACATCCTGCGGCTTAAGTCCTTGTTCACTTAACAACGTCGCAATAGTGGGGGCTAAAGTCACCGCATGACGTCGCTTAGATTGCTCATTATGTTCCGCCACCGGTTTTCCGTCTTTTAGTAAGGCCACGCTAAGCGTGGGTGTTGCCGTCTCCAGAGCTACTAGCCACACTTGTTGTCAGCTCCTCTACCAACCTTTTATAATAAGCACCATAAGGCAAAAATGTTATTGTTCTCTCTGCGCCAACTCCGGAAATTTTTATTTCCAAATGCTCCGCTGAAAGCATTTCCCGGACTAAATCGCCCCACTCTATCAAGCAAATCCCTTCACTGTCTACATACTCCTCATAGCCAATATCAATCAGTTCCTCCGGACTATGTAGTCGATATACGTCCATATGGTACAGCGGTATTCGTCCGTGATGTTCCTCTACCAAAGTAAAACTAGGGCTGGTTACCGGGCCCTTTACACCCAAACCCCGACCCACGCCCCGTGCGAACGCAGTCTTTCCAGCCCCCAAGTCTCCAGTGAGAAGAATTAACATCCCCGGCTCGGCAAGTTCGCCCAATTTATGGCCAATCTTTTCTGTCTCTTCCACACTTTTTGTCGTTAACTGAAACACTGCTGCTAACCTCCCAGAACCTGCCAGATTCATCACCTTCATTATAGGTGAGGCCTTACCAACGGTCAAGAAAATACCAGGAATCCTAGTCGAAATAGAGCTGCCACCGGCTGGTTTGAAGGTGCGGAGTATAAACAGTAAAGCTTTGACTTTGGCCGGGGTCCAAATAATTCAAAAAGGCCCAATCCACATCCAGCAGCCGTCCACACTCATCCAAAAACTCCACCATAACCTTGATAAAATCCTGCCGCTCAGAGCCGTGATTACTCACCTGCCCTAACAAACTTATATAGGCCGCTCCTCTATCGGCATACGTCTCGGCTGACCCCTGAAGCTCAACCGGACGCAGCTTGGCCTTAAATCCAGGAGTCACCTGCAGCCGACACCAAGTTACGTCTGTACGCAAGGGTACCATTAACTTAAACGGTTTGATCTCACCGGGGTTCAAGAACCGTACATACCCCCCGGCACTAGCTAACACTTCTTTGTCCTCCCCTCCAACCTCCCAAGTAACGAGCGTTAGCTCGGCTCCATGTTGACCTGTATTTTTTAGTCGCCCTACTAAGTACCAAGCAGGACCTGAGCAGAACAAACGCAGTTCTTCCACTGAAAAACTGTTGCCGTCTTCTCTCACAGTGGGGGCATCCGAAATTTGTGCTAGGTCCTCGGTATCAATAAACCCATCCTTGTTTTCCACCGGTATCCTTATATCGAGCACAGTAGCTGGCACTTTAAGACCAATGTCCCGATGAGACTCTTCTCCAATAACAGTATTCCCGGAACTCCCACCCATATCTGCCTCTGCCTGCAGCTTCACCATGTTCATGTTACCAAAACCTTTGTTAGCTACTAAAGTC
>DUNI01000036.1 GCA_012839445.1 Bacillota bacterium | reverse complement strand
GATTTGAACCAGCGACCTCCGGGTTATGAGCCCGACGAGCTACCAGCCTGCTCCACCCCGCGCTATTTGTTTCGGGGACATTAGTATTATACATGGACTAAAGTGATATGTCAATAGAACATTGTTGGTACAAATTACTGTTAGCATCAACGGTGACTGTCCGCTGCTGTTCACTGGTACAGAAACACGGACAGCCACAGAGGGCTGTCCCTACATGGGGTCGGTAGATTATTATAGGCAGGCACAAAGGCCTGCCTGCACTATTTTATCAAACACTTGCGAGGATATCAATATTTGTTATTCATGTATCTACGCTTTAAGCTGTGCAAACTCTAAGTTCCGGTAGTATTTCCGCTCCTTGTGTGGCCGGCGAGGTAATTATTATCTCTGCCGCTACTCCGTGGTCTTTAAATGCCTGCTGCATGGCTGCGCCGATAGCTTCTGTTTTTTGTTGGGTAAAAGCAATCACCGACGGTCCGGCGCCGCTTAGTGCCACTCCCAAAGCACCTGCTTTCTTGGCAACATCGAACACCTCCGGCATCCCCGGCACTAAGGAAGAACGATAAGGCTGATGGAGCTTATCGTCTAAAGCCACCGGCAAAACACTAAGATCATTAGTAAGTAAACCGGCTGTGAGCAAAGCTGTACGGCTAAGGTTAAACACCGCCTGCTCAAAGGTTAAGGTCTGAGGCAAGATATCCCTGGCCGCCTGAGTTGACAACTTGAATTCCGGAACTGCCACTACCAACTCGAGACTGTTTGGAAGCTGGGTTTTGAAATAGTGTGTTTTATCATCGCTGCCGCATGAGATAACCAGGCCGCCTAACAAAGCTGCACTGATGTTATCGGGATGACCTTCCAATTCTAAGGCCAGTTTCAGCATCTCTTCTTGGCTCAATGGGACTTCTAACAGCTGCTGGGCTGCCATCAATCCTCCGACGATGGCAGCTGCACTGCTACCCATTCCCCGGGCTATGGGGATGTTATTTACTAACCTTAGAGACAGTGACGGTACTTCCTGACCTTGATGCTCGAAAGCTCTCGTTAGTGCCTTAAACACCAGGTTATCTTTGTCCTCCGGCAGCTCCCCGGCACCCTGCCCCAGCACTGTTATCTGAATTGGGGCTTCAGCCGGCCCAACTTCCACTTCCACGTAGTTATATACCGAGAGCGCTATAGCCAAAGCATCGAACCCGGGACCAATATTAGCGCTGCTGGCCGGAATCCGCACACAAAACACTTAGCTCACCTCCGCGGCGATGAGCTTGCTGATAAAGCCAAGCTCGGCCGGTACGCTTTGGGGCTCGGCACTCTCTTGAACAGCAATGTCAGGGTCTTTTAGGCCATGCCCAGTCACTACACACACTATTTTGGCCGACGGATCAAACTTTTTGTCCTCTGACTGCTTAATTATACCCGCCACTGAAGCAGCCGATGCCGGTTCCACAAATACACCTTCTTCTTGGGCCAGCATCTTTTGAGCTGCTAGAATTTCAGCATCGGTTACTGCCTGGATACTGCCATTGGATTCCTGTGCCGCCCGGACCGCTTTGTCCCAACTGGCCGGATTGCCGATACGAATAGCCGTCGCCACTGTCTCCGGATTCTCGACTACGTGTCCCAGGGTTAAAGGTGCTGCTCCTGCCGCCTCAAACCCCAGCATCCGGGGCAAGGATTTACTTTTTCCAGCTTCCTTGTACTCCTTAAATCCCATCCAGTAAGCGCTGATATTACCGGCATTGCCCACCGGTAGGGCCAGCACTGTCGGCGCATCTCCCAGTGCGTCACAGATTTCGAAGGCAGCAGTCTTTTGCCCCTGTAGACGCATGGGGTTAACGGAATTAACCAGCTTAACCGGTAATGTCTGAGCCAACTTCCGTACCAATGCCAATGCCTGGTCAAAATTGTCCTGTATCGCCAACACTTTAGCACCGTAAAACAAAGCCTGAGCCAGTTTTCCTTTAGCTATCTTCCCAGCCGGTAGCAACACCCAACATTTGATGCCGGCACGGGCGGCATAAGCGGCCGCCGATGCAGATGTGTTACCGGTAGAGGCACAAATGACAGCCTTAGCCCCTTCTTCTACCGCCTTGCTTACGGCCATGGTCATACCGCGGTCTTTGAACGAGCCGGTGGGGTTTAATCCTTCATATTTAGCAAACACTTCGCAGCCCACTTGTTCGGACACTCTCGGCAACCTAACCAGCGGGGTGTTACCTTCGTTTAAGGTAATACGCGGTGTATTCTCGTTTACCGGTAGGTATGCAGCGTAGCGCTCAATTAACCCCGGCCACATAAGCTTCAACTCCTTCAACAATCATTGGCTGATGAATATTAAATATTTCCGGGTACGACTGAAGAACACTGAGCGCTTGTTCAAAGCTTTGGCCCAAAGCCGGGTGGGTAACAATTACAATCTCGGCTCCCTGCTCAGTCTGTCGTTTTTGAATAACTGACCACAGACTAACTCCAGCATTGCCAAAAGCCGTTGCCACCTTAGCCATAACTCCGGGTTTATCTTGTACTTCCAGTCGCACAAAATAGCTGGCTTCGGCTTTCGCCGGCGGACATAAAGGTTTGGTGGTAAAACAAGTGCAACCATTGCGACCCTTAACACCACTGACTATATTATGAGCCACCTCGATTAGATCCCCCACCACAGCACTGGCCGTAGGCATTTGACCGGCTCCCTGGCCATAAAACATCACTTCACCCACAGCATCGCCTTGCACTGCAATAGCATTTAGAACCCCATCTACACTGGCCAGGGGGTGTTGCTCCGGCACTAAGCACGGGTGGACCCGGACTTCCAAGGCCCCATTTACTTCCTGGGCCAAAGCCAGGAGTTTCACTTTGTACCCCAGTTCCTTGGCATAGGCCAAGTCCAGCGGTTCTAGATCCTGGATACCCACACAACTTACGTCGTCTTCGATTACCCGGGCTCCAAAAGAAATAGAGGCCAAAATAGCTATCTTACGAGCTGCATCTAGGCCCATAACATCAGACGAAGGATCTGCCTCAGCGAAACCCTTTGCCTGGGCTTCTTTTAAAGCCGCTTCGTAAGTATCGCCTTGTTCCATTTTCGTTAAGATATAATTGGTAGTACCGTTCACGATTCCGTACACTTTTTTTATATTATTTCCGGCCAAGCAGTCTTTCAAGGGCCGGATAATGGGAATTCCTCCGCCTACGCTGGCTTCGAAATATAAGTCTACGCCAGCTTCCTTGGCAGCAGCAAAAAGTTCTTTCCCGTGAGTAGCCAACAAGTCTTTGTTAGCGGTAACTACGTGTTTGCCTTGGGAAAGTGCCTCCATGATATAAGATAAGGCAGGCTCTTGACCACCCATGACTTCCACCACCACTTGGATATCTGGGTCAGCCAAAATATCATTTGGTTCTGTGGTCAAAGATACCAAAGAGGTGTCCACTTGACGAGCCCGGTTAATATCCCGCACTAATGCTTTTTTGACTTTAAGATTCAGTCCGGCTCGCTGAGCTATATGGTCTTGGTTTGCTGTTAACAGCTGTACCACGCCTGACCCTACTGTTCCCAGTCCTAATAACCCAATGTTAATGCATTTTTTTGCTTCAACAGTTAGCCCTTTATCTGCTTTGTCCAATATTGCCTTAGCCCCTTTACTTAAATCTTTAGCTCCATAGTCCCCATTTCAAAACCACCGCCTTTGTCTTTGTAGGGTAAACAGAACTCCATACATAGGAGACATTATAACAGCTTGTTGTCATCTTGACAAGGGGAAAAGAAAAGAATTTAGATAAGAAGTTAGGCCGGTAAAATTACCGGCCTAAAGAATTTCTAGCAATTTGCGTTTTAGGTCAATGAATTCTTTGCCTGTAAGCATATCCCGCGTGCGGGGGCGAGGTAACTGCACCTTAATTTCTTCTTTAACCCGTGCCGGGCGTTCGGTAAGAACGTAAACCCGATCAGAAAGCAGAAGTGCTTCTTCCACATCATGAGTTATTAAAAGGACTGAAGCTCGGTACTGATCCAAGGTAGAAAGAAGCCATAGTTGCAATTCACGGCGGGTAATAGCATCAAGGGCACCAAAGGGTTCATCTAAAAGCATAATGTCACTGGCAAAAAGATACGTTCTTAGAAGTGCAGCCCGTTGACGCATGCCCCCGGAAAGTTGTCCCGGATAATGCTGTTCGAACCCAGACAAACCAAAAGCACCAAAATAGGGTGCAGCCTGTTCCCTTATCCGGGACAACTTTCCGGGGGCATGCGTCAACGGGCTGCACTTCTAAGAACGTATCTTTTTGCCAGTGACATT
>DUNI01000035.1 GCA_012839445.1 Bacillota bacterium | reverse complement strand
TGAGCTTCAATGTACCGACCATGGCATTACTATTACCGACACCACCGAAGACTTTGAAGGTTCTAGTTCTTAACCAAAAGCGAGGTAGCACTATTGTTTAGCTTATCTAAACAGCAACTTACTATACTAGGTCTGGCCAGCAGTTTGTATTTTATCCTCGTAATTGTAAGGGTAAACACTACCAGTCTTATGTGGCGCTATTTAATCATTGGTTCTGTGTTTATTATCGCAGCTATCATTGACTTGTTCACATACACATTACCGGATATTCTTACTTTAGGCGGAGCTCTGCTGGGATTTCTATTGCCTGGAAACGACGTTATCAGTTCTATCAAAGGCAGTTTGGCTGGTTTAGTCATCATGAGTTTTATCGCCGCTGTCAGTCGCGGTGGCATGGGTGGGGGAGATGTAAAACTAGCTCTAACCATGGGCTCCTTTTTAGGCTGGCCACTGGTGTTACCTGCCCTAGGCCTTTCCTTTTTGCTAGGTGGGAGTTTCGGACTAATATTACTAATGACAAAGGTAAAAGACCGAACTGATTCTATTCCCTTTGGTCCCTTCTTGACTCTGGGAACACTAATTGTCAGCTTATGGGGACAGGAGCTAATACAATGGTACCTAACTTCTATTTGGAGACAACCATAAACAAAAAACGTGCTGGTTACGTTTTGATTGAACTTTTGATGGTTGCAGCCATTATTACCTTAATCACAGGTGGAATTATGTCTCAAGGAGTAAAATGGATTGATTCCATTCGATTACGACAATCATCAAGGGAATTGACATCTACGTTACGCTTGCTGCAAAACCAAGCAATAACAGAAGAAAGGACCATCTATTTTCGATTCGTTCTCCGTGAAAATAACCGCTGGGGCTATATTGTGAAACAAACTGACGAGTACGGTTATTTTGAACCAGGGGAAATCTATCGACCGTTGCCACCGGGAGTTAAGCTGGACTATTTTTCAGCTGGTTTACCTGAGCTTATGCTTCATGCTACCGGAGCCCCGTCTACAGGAACTACCATAAGACTTAGCAACTCTTGGGGTAGGTCTGTTGAGATAACTATCCTTCCTGCTACCGGCCGGATACAAGTTAAAAAGGAGACAGCTAATTGAGAAGAATCAGAAGTACCTATGGTGCCATATTAGTTGAAGTACTGTTGGCTGTAACACTTGTAGCTCTAATTATAGTACCTGTTGTCTCTACTCTTAGTAGTGCTCATAAAAGCGCTACTTGGTCTGAAAATAATACAGAAGCTTTGAATTTAGCCCAATCCTGTTTGGAAGAATTGCTGGCAAATGGTCCTGAAGCCTGGATAAGTCAGCCTTTTTGTCCAGTGCCGGATAACCCTGATTTTGAATTAGCTGTGGACATAAATCTTCTACCTGCTAGACTATATGAAATTCACGTATATATTCGTTGGGGGGAGGTGCCTGATGCCCAAACCCTGGAATTGGCCACTTTGGCTACACCGGCAGGTCGATCAAGATTGTGATTCAGGATCAACTCTGGTGGAACTTATGATAACATTAGCCATTGCCAGCTTAATGTTAGCTATTCTAGCCAGCATGTTTCGCTCACAACTACAGACCTATCAAATCACTATCGATCAAAGCGAAGCTCTTCAAAATACCTGGATCGCTTTAAGCTGGCTCAAGAGAGATCTCCAGGCTACACAAAATGCCAGCATCTCCTCTAACAAAAGGCAGGTGACCCTTTGGGTTCCTCATGTCAGCTCTTCAGATCGCTCCCAAATTAAATGGCGAAAGGTGATTTATCTGTTTCAACGAGAAAAAGCCCAGTTGCAGCGTTCTGTCCATGGTTCCTACAATGTAGTCGCCGAGGGAATTGTTGATTTTAATGTCTCGATGGATCAGGTGAAGCGAATAGCAACCATCACCGTAGCCAGCATGGAAGGTTCTAAGAAAATCCAGCTTAGTACTAAAGTGTGGTTGCGTAATTTGAGGTAATAACATTATGGAATTAAGAAACAAAACTGGTTCCGCTTTAATAGCGGTTCTTGTATTAACGGCAGTTTTTATTACTATTACTAGTAGTGTAGTTTCTTTACAACGAGTCAACGCTACACTGGCCAGCAATTACTTAAATGAGGCCCAGGCCATGTACTTAGCTGACGGTGGCCTAGCTACAGCAGAAACAGTTTTACAACAAAACCCTAAACATCGTCACTCCCTAACTGGCGAGCTGGCTACAGGAACATATCAAGTAGAATTCCAAAAGGATAGGGAAGTATTGGACGAATATAGGCTTACACTACCGGTGGAAGCCACCGGTTACGCCAATAATGCAAAGCAAACTTTGGTTGAATTTTTCACGCTGGAACCTTATCCTAAACATCCGGCGTTTGATTACATTCTTTTTCATGATAACCGGCAGGATGAATTAGACCTTTTGTCAAACATAGAAATACATGGCAATATCTTTGCCCAAGGGGATGTCTATGTTTCTGCCAACGCTATTATCCATGGTACCATTTACACAGCCGGCAATGTGTTTTGGGAAGAAGACAATGAGCAAGGAATTGCACAAAGCAGCGAAACTATGGCTTTTCCGCATTTCGACCTGGATTTTTACCGAAGCATCGCCAGCACTGTTATTTCAGGCCCAACTTATCTAGACAATACGCATAGCAATGAAGGAATAGTTTTTGTTTCCGGTGACGCAGTGATTACTGGTACCTTGGTTCCGGGGACGGCGATAATAACCAGCGGTAAACTAACCGTAAGTGTTGACACGGTAACTTCTGGTATGGTTCTGCTAATTGGGGTAGGGGGGATAACGGTGGAAGGCAGTCCTACCTTGACAGCCGCCTTATATTCGCCAGCCACCATAACTTTTCTAGGACCGGGGACTATTACGGGAACAGTTACAGCTAGACGGATTCTTGGCCACTCAGGCAACAGATTTTCATATTTAAATCCCGATACAGAAGAATTGCAAGCACCACTTCCTGGTCTTACAATTACAAGATCAAGTTGGTACCAAAAGTTTTTCGTGCCCGTTACCGATTAGAGTAGAAGAAGGAAGGTGATCTAGATGAAGCTAATTAATACCATGGAAAACGCGGTGGCAGCCCAACTTCTGGACATAAAGTCCCGCTTTCCCGGTGCCTGTTTTTGTGAATACTGCCAGCAAGATATCATGGCTCTAGCCCTTAATTCTCTTCCACCACGCTATGTGGTTACTGAAGAAGGGGGAGTGTATGCCCGAACAGCTCAGCTTCGTCAACAATATCGTACCGACATTACCGTGGCTTTGATCCGGGCCATCAAGAAGGTGCAACTACATCCTCGCCATAACCAAGATGAACAGGGAACATAAATTGCGACCATATTTATTGGCACTGGACATAGGATCTACCATTGCCAAATTCGTCCAGATTTCAAAACGACGTCGACAACAACAGTTTGGCATCGCAAATAGCGGTACCATTTCTCTTCCGCCTGATGCCATAGTTGACGGAGAGGTATTGCAGCCGGCTTCCACAGCGACTACCATCAAAACGGCCTTTCAAAAACAACGTATCTCTACTCGGCAAACTGCTGTAGCAATAAGCAGTTCCCGTCTTATTTTGCGCCGCCTGGATTTACCTCCACTTCCCTTAACACAGCTTAAACAATTAATGACTTGGGAGTTAGAGCGCTATACTCCTTATTCTGCGCAAGAAACTAATTTTGCCTTAATCCCATTGGAGCAAAACAGTAAACACCATACTGTGCTACTAGCTGCTATCCCAAAATCAATCGTGAACCCGCTCCTTAGTACACTCAAATTAGCAAACCTTCGTCCATTAATTATAGAACCACGAGTGGTGGCACTCTATAGGTACATCCAATACTGCTATTCTTTACATGAAGATGACATTATTATATTGAACTTAGAAACCTGTTCTACGGATATTTTAATTGTAAGCCAGGGACAACCCGTTGTTGCTCGCACTGTCAGCTTTAATAATAATAAATTCCACGCTCGGGAAATCTTATTGGACGAAATTCACCGTAGCCTTGATTTCGTTCAGGCACACAACAATATGGACCTTAGACTACCCTGTTTTTGCGCTGGAACCGAAGCAAACAATAAGCGCTTATTACATAGCTTAGAAACAAACTTGGGAGTAGTTATTAAAACAGTAAAAAACAATTCTTTTCCTGACATTGATTCCAACCTCTATGCTACCAGTATAGGGCTAGGTTTAGGATGGTGGGGTGGGGAGACTCCATGCAAACAACTCGGGTATTAATAAGACAGCTTAATCTTTTACCGGATGAAGTTATCCACCAGCAGCGACTAGATAAGATTCGGCAACGGGTAGGCTATGTCTTGTTGCTATTGGCTGGTCTACTGTTAATTGTCCAAGGACAATTGCAACATAAAGTGGATTATCTGGAGCTGGAACTGGTAAACATTCAACCACTGGCAGCCCAAACGCATAGGTTACAAGATAATGCTAAGCAACTTAGAGCTCAATTAAACCACGAAGAAAAGCGTCAACACTTGCTTAACCTTCAAACCAGCATTGATCCCATAGCCCATCTTACATATATAGAAACCATTATGCCAACAAGTGGAAGGATTCTACAGATTGATATTAGCACGACACATGTTTCTGTTGCCGGCCAGGCTACGAGCCTTTCGGATATCGCATTGCTATTAGATAAACTACAGCTTCGTCTTGGGAGTGCTATCCGATTATCAACTTGCCACCTTACGAGCAATGACCAGTATTATTTCCAAATAGAAGGGGAGGTGGCACGGCCGTGAAAGATATCCAAATCCACGCTATTGGTGCCAGTCACATTTTTTTAAGCGTTGCAGCATTGTGTTTGGTATTGGTGTTGATTCCTACCACAAATACTTTACTCCAAATTAGAAAACTGCAGGAGGCCGTGGATGCTGAGACTAAAATTATTCAACAAGCCGATCTACTATCTGAGCAAGTCAGCGGTTTAAAACGGCAACACTATAATGAACAGTCTTTGGCAGAGCATATGGATGCTAAAATACCTCCCACTGAGAACTTACCTGAACTGGTCTCTGAACTAAGCAGTATAGCTAATCAAGCTGGAGTTATTATAACTGCATTGACTCCGGCATTGCCAGTTGAATTAGATCAAGGCGGACAACAAATTCCACTTGAGGTGATGTTACAGGGGCCATATAATAACATTAAAACATATCTGGATCTACTTGAAACTACTAACCGTTATGTCGCTGTTGAAGCTATCAAGTTGTCTCAAGCTCAAAACCAAGACACTCACGAGTTAAACACTCAAGGACACTTATGGACGGCACATCTATGCCTCAGCACGTTCTTCTGGCCACCTCTTAATAGTTAAGCAATGCCCAAATTACTTAACTTAAGACCGGACACAGCTAACAGCACAGTACATAAAGAGCAAAATAAGCAACAAAAACGCCGATGCCAACAGGTTCGGCAGATATTGACAAAAACAAACTTAGAAAAGGACGTGGCTGCAATTAATGTTATCGGCACCAACAAGCAGAATCAAAACCTTAGCAAAGCACGGCAACTTCTTAGAACATCATCGGTATCACTAGTAGTTGTTCGCGGAACCTATATATGGCAACGTTCCGGTCGTGGCATAAGACCGCTGTATGATTTAGTAACAGAAGAGGAGCACAACCTTAAAGGCGGAGCTTTAGCTGATATAGTTATAGGAAAAGCGGCTGCATTGCTAATCCTATATGCAGGTTTAACTTCTGCTTATGCCAGGGTTATGAGCAGACCTGCATACAATTTGCTAGTACATAACAATGTTGATGTTGTCCCAGATGTTATTGTAGAAGGCATCTTGAATCGTGACCAAACAGGGCCTTGTCCCATGGAATCTCTGACAACAAACCTAACCATACCAGGCCAGGCATATAGGCTTATTGGTCAAATGTTGCAAAAATGGAGGAACCAATAGCATTTTTTATAGTGCTTTACATAATATTTATTATCGGACGTTGAAAATAGAAATAGATTTATGCCAACCAACAGCAATTTATGGTATGCTAAACACAGCATGTGATTATATGGGAGGTGCAATGCGTGTCCAAACCAACAAGTAAAGAGATATTGACTCCTAGGCAACAACAAATACTAACCTTTATTCAGGGCTGGATCAAAACGCATGGCTACCCCCCTTCAGTTCGCGAAATCGGTGCTGCAACAGGATTGCGATCTAGTTCCACTGTACACAAGCATTTAAAATCCTTGGAAGCTAAGGGCGCTCTGCGGCGCCAACGCAGCAAGCCACGAGCTATCGAGGTACTGGCTGACTCCCCTGCTACTGATTCTGACAATGATAACCCAGCGATTATACATGTTCCCATAGTGGGACGGGTAGCAGCTGGATTACCTTTGTTTGCTGAAGAAAACTTAGAAGGTACCTTTCCGTTGCCGGCTACGTTTTCCACTAAGGGGCTTCTTTTTCTTTTGCGCGTTCGCGGAGACAGTATGAAAGAAGCCGGTATTTTAGATGGAGACTATGTTTTGGTGCGCCGGCAGCCCCAAGTTGAAAACGGCGAGGTAGCTGTAGTATTAATAGAAAATGAAGCTACTGTAAAACATTTTTATCGCAAGAAAAAACACATTCATCTTCAGCCGGCTAATCCTAATTATGATCCTATCGTTGTTCATACAGCCCGAGTTTTAGGTAAAGTTACAGGGGTAATGCGATTCATGTCTTGACTTTCTTCTCTGCATACTGTAAAATATCCATGTCAGCAGCAATCGGAGCGTGGCGCAGCTTGGTAGCGCGCTTGGTTCGGGACCAAGAGGCCGCTGGTTCAAATCCAGTCGCTC
>DUNI01000034.1 GCA_012839445.1 Bacillota bacterium | reverse complement strand
CCGATGACGGCTGCCAGCGTTGTGTCTGTAGTTATAACCCAGCTTTATTTAGAAGGGGCTTTAAGTTTTGGTGCCACCGTAGCCGGCCTGTCATCAGCCGCTGGGTTGGGATTGCTGGTGCTGCTTAGGCATAATCGTAGCTGGCTGGACACCTTTCGGATTGTAGGCTTGCTGCTTTTTTTTGCGGTAGCTTTTGGTCTAATGTTGCCAACCACGCCAATCCAGTGGTAGAATTATGTTGCTTCTGTATAGATATAAGCCTTAAGCCATATACAATTTAATATATAATACCGACATCTGAAAAATTTTGTGTAAAACGCCAAAGGTCTTCGTATGGATATAGTAGAAGCTTTCTCTTAGGCCTCAGCAATTCGAGCAAACAGGCTAAAGGATGATCTAAGGAGGCGAGTCCGAAGTGGCCAAGATACTGTTTGTAGATGAAAGACCGGCCATGAGTGAAAGGGCTATGGACAAGTTAAGGGATTTTTCATCAGTCGTATTGCCTGATGGAGTTAGTGCGCAGACACTTTTTGAAGAAATTCGCGATGCAAAGTATTTAGTTAGTGGAGCATATAGGATTACTGCCGAACATATACGAGCAGCTCAGAGGCTCAAATGCATTCTTATACCTGGGGCAGGAACGGAACACGTTGACGTAGTTTATGCTCATGAACAGGGAATCTATGTGGTTAATGCACCAGGGGCCAATTCTATTGCTGTAGCTGAACAGGCGATAGCACTAATGCTGGCTGTAGGGCGCTCAATCCCGCAAACTTACGCAGGTGTCCGGGCCGGAGAATGGGTAGATGACGGAATACGGGCACGTGTCGAAGGGACTGAATTGACTAGTCAGACCTTGGGGCTTATCGGCCTTGGCAATATTGGTACACGGGTGGCTCAATATGCAAAGGGTTTTGATATGGAGGTTCTTTGCTGTACACGTCGGCCTTCTCCTGAACGTGAGAGGACAGCTGGAGTAAAGTTTGCGCCTATCAATGAACTGATGCAAGAAGCAGATTTTGTTGTAATATGTGCAGCGTTGACTTCTGAAACTAAAGGGCTTGTGGGTGAAGAGCAAATTGCTCTCATGAAAAAAGATGCTTATCTAATAAACGTGGCTAGAGCGGCCATAGTGGATAACGTTGCTTTATACAAAGCATTAAAGGATAAGACAATAGCCGGAGCTGGTCTAGATGTATTAGAGAAAGAACCCCCTGGAGACAAACACCCATTTTTTGAATTGGATAATGTTGTAGTAACGCCACACTTAGGGTCACGAACCAAAGGTGCTATTGACCGCGCAAGCATGATGATAGCAAATGAGATATTAAGAGTAGAAGCTGGAGAAAAACCGATTCATTGGGTTTGTGAATAGTATACAATCTCATATTATAGTAAGAGGAATTTAACTTTATACAGCGAAGATAACAATAATGGGAACTATGCGAAGTTGAAAACCCCTAGAAAAGCTTGGAGGAATTGCAGTGAAACCGCGAGTTGGTCGGAAAAAGAGAAAATCAAAGAGCGAATTTGTGTACCAAACCATAAAAGAAGCTATTATCAGTGGCCAAATAAAGCCAGGTGCCCGGCTAGTGCTGGCAGACTTGGCCAAGAAATTGAATGTCAGCACACAACCTATACGCGAGGCCTTGATGCGTCTTGATACAGAAGGTTATGTAGAATGGACGCTAAACGTTGGTGCAGTGGTTGCTGGTATGTCGGCTGACGACTTGAAAGATGATATTCCAATTCTACGGGAACTCGAAGGGCTGGCCACACGTGAAGCTGCAAAAAGAATTACACCGGCCACTCTGGAGCAACTAGAAGAGATGTTGGAGACCATGAGACTGTATGCCGAAAGCCATAGAGCAGCGGATTACGGTCGTTTAAACAGGGAGTTTCACCGCATAATTCACTGCGCTAGTGAAAACAAGCACTTAGTAAAGATTCTTGATGATCTTTGGGATCGTAGGGAACGTTTACGGACAGTCTTCTTCCTATCTCCTATGAGGGCATTTGATTCGTTACAAGAGCACGAAAAGATTATTGCAGCTTTAAAAGAAGGAGAGGAAGATAAAGCAGGTCTCCTGGTGGAAGAACATAGAATGAAAGCCGCTGCCGAATTGCTTAAGTATTTAGAAGCCAACCAAGTATTAAATGGCACTGCATGGTTGTAAAGTACCAAGCAGTGCTATTTTCTATTCTAGATCCAAATCCCACTGTTGATGTAGAGGGTCAACGGCAGCCTTTTGGCATTCTTTCAAGATACCTAATGTCACTATTACCTTAATTGAAGTTTCTGTGCCTTCGGTGAGGTGGCCACCGACGGTGCGAACAGTGTCACCTTCAACATAAGATGCTGCAAAGTGAGCATGTACTTCAATCTTGCCATCTGTTCTTTGAGCTACCCAACCTGTTAACGAAACAAGTTCAAGAGGTTTCTTTACTACAAGATAAAGACGATCTTGGTTGGTGACAGGGTATTTCTTCGGCTCGACTCTTAAGTTTCTAAAGACTCCCTTTTTCAGCGCACCAATGCCTGACAAGATAACCGCGCTATCTATGTTGTTTTGTTCTACTGATTCTTGAATCGCACATGACAAATCCACCCCCTTGGGAATCTTTATTTGGATAATCTGATCAATACCGAACGTTGCAGTCTGGCTAGGAATTGGCATGAATTATCCCTCCTACTTAATCAACCGAAGGTTGTGTCGAATTTCATTTCTATATAGCTTGGTTAACCCCTGCAATATATCTATAAAGGTTACATAATTTGTGCAAACTGTCCAAAAAAATGGGAAGGAGTTAGAGCGACTGTTCTGTAATATATGTGATAGCAGCCAAAAAAGAGGAAGTAGTAACATTTGATTTGAGCAGCTATCAAGTAAATAGGCAAACTGGGGGCTTTACAATGGAAAAAAAACCTTATCGTAGTAGCATCGTGGTAGATGGAATAGATAGAGCTGGTATGCGGGCTCATCTAAAGGCAATAGGGCTTATCGATGAAGAATTGCGACGCCCCTTCATTGGTGTTGTAAATTCATGGAACGAGATGCATCCAGGCCATAAGCACCTCCGCGAAGTGGCCCAGGTTGTTAAAGACGGAATTCGTTTAGCCGGTGGTGTGCCGCTTGAATTTAATACTATAAGCATCTGTGATGGTATAGCGCAAGGTCATATAGGTATGTGCTATGTTCTTCCCAGCCGAGAGATCATTACGGATTCAGTTGAAGTTGTAGTGGAGGCTCAGCAGTTAGATGGGCTTGTTCTAATTGCATCTTGTGATAAGATCGTCCCGGCTATGTTAATGGCTGTAGGCAGGTTAAACCTACCGTCGGTGGTTGTAACAGGTGGCCCTATGTTACCCGGTAAGTTTAAAGATCGAGATTTAGCTATATATGAAATTCGGGAGGCAGCAGGTCAACTGCAGAAAGGTGAAATAACAAGAGAAGAATTTAAGGAGATGGAAGACAATATTTGTCCCTCGGCCGGATCGTGCAGTATGATGGGTACAGCCAATACTATGTCTTGTATGGCGGAAGTATTGGGTCTTACAGTACCTGGATGTTCTACCACACATGCTGTATATTCACGCAAACTGAGAGAGGCAAAACAGAGCGGAGTTTTAGTAGTAGATTTGCTGAAAAAAGGAATTAAACCTCGGGATATAGTGACAGCAGATTCCTTTGCTAACGCGATTACGGTAGATATGGCAATAGGTGGGTCTACCAATACCATGTTGCATCTTCCAGCTATAGCTAATGAGTTCGGTCTTACCATAACAGCGGATGATTTTGAAAAAACCAGTAAGCGTACCCCACATTTGGTGGACGTGAAGCCTTCGGGACAGTGTTCACTGTTTGATTTTGACTTAGCGGGTGGGATTCCGGCAGTTATGAAGGAGCTTGGAGAACAACATCTCAATCTCGACGCCATGACTGTTAACGGCAAGACATGGCGATCCATTCTAGCGAATCGCCAAAATCGTGACAATCGAATAGTTCGAACCCTTACTAATCCACTACGCAAACAAGGTAGTCTTGCTATTTTGAAAGGCAACTTAGCTCCACAGGGAGCGGTAGTGAAACAGTCTGCAGTGGTTGAAGCCATGCGTGTCCATACAGGCCCGGCACGGGTTTTTGACTCGCAGGAAGAGGCGATACAAGCCATGTTTGCTGGGCAGATTAACAAAGGTGATGTGATTGTTATCCGCTATGAAGGACCAAAGGGTGGTCCTGGTATGCGGGAATTGCTAGCTGCGACGTCTGTGTTAATGGGGCTGGGGTTGGGTGACAGCACCGCGCTGGTCACCGACGGACGTTTTTCTGGAGCCACCCGTGGACCGTGTATTGGCCACGTAGCACCGGAAGCAGCTACGGGTGGACCTATTGCTTTTGTACGAGATGGAGATCTAATTACCATAGATATTCCTAACCGATCGCTTATGTTGGACGTTTCTGATGAAGAGCTGGAGAAACGTAAACAAAATCTACAAGCCGTACCGCCTAAAGTCGACAGTAAATATTTGCGCCGCTATAGCCATTTAGTCGATAGTGTTTGGCGTGGAGCAGTTTTGAAAGATAAATAGAAGCCAAGCATAAAACAGCCGCCACCGGTTTTTTGAACTGGTGGCGGCTGTTTTAGTTGGACTATTTCTTTTTACGTTTACT
>DUNI01000033.1 GCA_012839445.1 Bacillota bacterium | reverse complement strand
TTTAACTCGGCCAGTTGCGCTCTTTTTTTAGTTAGAAAACGAGCCTCAACTTGCTCCACTCGACCCTTGGCATAAAGCAATGCTTGCCTTCGTTCCGAAAGCTGGCTAAGAGGTTCATACCATGGATCTTGATTTAACATAGCACTCAAAGCATTGCGATACCGACTAAGGTGTTGTCTCATAGCTTCATTCAAACGCTGGGAACAATATAGCAATTCTCTTGCCAGCTGCTTTTTATCAGGTAGTACTAATTCGGCTGCAGCTGATGGCGTAGGTGCTCTAACGTCTGCGGCCAAGTCAGCCAAAGTATTGTCAATCTCATGGCCGATAGCACTTACAACTGGAGCTCTTGACGCTGCTATTTGTCGCGCCACTTGCTCATTGTTGAAAGCCCAGAGGTCTTCTCGGCTTCCACCACCACGAGCTAAAATAACCACGTCTACATCTTCTATTTCATTTAATCGTTCTAAAGTGCGTACAATTTGCACTGGAGCTTCCTCGCCTTGAACCAATACCGGACACAAGAGTATCTCAATACCGGCAAAACGCCGCTTAGCTACAGCTAGAATGTCCTGCAAAGCTGCTCCCACTGGAGAAGTAATTACCGCCACCCGACGAGGAAACTCTGGTAGAGGTCTTTTTCGTTCTAGTGCAAAGAGACCTTCCTTAGTCAATCGCTCTTTAGTTTGTTCTAAAGCCAAATATTGAGCTCCCAGGCCATCCGGCTGTAGTTCACGTACATATAACTGATAAGCGCCGTCCCGTTCGTATACGCTCACTTCACCTAAGGTTAGGACTCCCAACCCAGAACCTGGCTCAAAACGCAACCGCCGAGCAAAGCTACGAAACATTACACAGCGCAATAGGCTGTTACTATCCTTCAGCGTAAAGTAAACGTGACCTGAAGAATGGCGCTTAAAGGTACCAATTTCACCGCGGACCCATACACTGCCCAGGCGAGGATCACTTTCAAGATTTTCTTTTACCATACGGGTAAGCTCCGTTACGCTGTAAACTAGCGCCGGTAACGGCCAGATAGGGGTCATGATTGTTCTCTCCTTATAAATGCCAAGTAGCCCAAATACGCTATACCAACAGCGTTATCAGTGCTAAGGTTTGGCGGAGCAAAAAATAATTGTGTGCCCACTGCTGGATGCTCCAGACGTTGTCGTAAACGCTGACGGATAAAATTATTGGCAGCTACACCACCTACAAGTAGGGCATCATGGATCTTAAGTTTCATTACAGCTAGGCGTATTATTTTTTCCAGGGAGTTGGCAATACAACGAAACACAGCTCGAGCAATAGCAGCCTTGTTAGCACCTTGAGACACCAAGCGTAAAGCTGCCGTTGTTGGACCGGAAAAACTAACTTGATACCCACAGGTATGCGAAGGTATTACCAATTCATCAGCTTCTAAATCTGTCAAGGCTAGCTTTTCCAGGCTAGGTCCAGCTGGAAAAGGAAGACCAAGAGCCACCCCAACCCTGTCTACAAATTGTCCTGCATTCAAATCTAATGTTTGTCCCAAAACAGACACTTCAAAAGAGCTGGGTTTTTCTCGTACCAACATTATTTCTGTTGTTCCGCCGGACAAATGTACCGCCAGAAAAGAAGTAACAGGTGGGCCATGTGCTCCCAATCGACCAGCAGCCAAGTGCCCTTCCTGATGGGTGAAAGGGAAAGCCGGTATATCTAGTATTGCTGCCAAAGATTGAGCCAAACTGCTACCTGCTGTGAAAACAGGTAAGTATGAACTTGGCCGATCGGTCGGTTGCCGGCTGTAAGCTACAGCTACTACCTTAGCATCAGACAAGCCGGTCAATTCTTTTAAGAGCCGAGGAAAGTTGTGCCAGTGTTGAAACAAAGCCTCCTGCTGCCTGAGGCCGATGGTTCCTGGCTTCACAGTAAGCACTTGGCGCTTGTCCGCCATTACCTTTCCATCTTGAGAAACAGCCGCTACAGAAGTCGTGTAGCAGCTGCTGTCCAGGCCAAGTATTATTCCAGTCACTTACCCTTGCCACCCTTTTCAGATTTAAGCTTTGCTACATTACTAAGAATACCATTCACAAAGCGCCCCGAGTCATTTGTGGAGTATAATTTAGCCAATTCTACAGCTTCGCTGATTGCTACAGGCATTGGTACATCTGGACAAAAAAGCAGTTCGTAAGCTGCCAACCTTAACACCATTCGATCCATGTTGGCCATGCGTTCTAAGCTCCACTCGGTACTAAATTCTGCCAAGATTTCATCTATCTCTTCTTGATTTGTCAAAACCCCTTCAACTAATTTACGAGAAAAACTAGTCTCCGTGTCTGACAGTCTGTCCTCCAATATCATCTGCTGTAAAGCAAAGTCAGGCTGAGCTCCTCCTAACTCAACCTGAAAAAGAGTTTTTAGAGCAGCTTCCCGTGCTTGCCGCCGACCCAATTATATCTCTCCTTCCCCTTAGCGAGGCGGAAATAGTCTCTCCAAAAATGATGACAGTTTCTCTCCTTCATCAACCTGTTTACCTAAAAAATAACCCAGTATCAAGCAAGCCAGCAAAAACAAAGCCGCAAAAAACCCTTTAGACAAAACTGCTAAGCCAAAAATCAACCCTAGTATCGAAAATATTACTTTGCCGCCGTGACGGGTAAGAAAATCTAACCAGAAATTTATCATAACTATGTCCCTTCTCGCCTAAAGAGTAGACCGGGTCTTAAACGTAGGTTCTGAGCCTACCCCCTGCACCTCTACATTAATAGAGGCAACC
This sequence comes from Bacillota bacterium, assembly GCA_012839445.1. GTDB lineage: Bacteria > Bacillota > DTU030 > DUMP01 > DUMP01 > DUNI01. Next base: position 17,082 of record DUNI01000033.1, on the reverse strand, counting down.
GCTAACCCAGCCACTTCCTTGAGGTGTGACCCTAGGATTTCCTGGACTTGAGCTGCTAGTTCAGGTACATTAACATCCTTCTCAACCCAAGTTTTGAGTTTAACTGCAACGCCCTCCGATTTGGCGGCAACGGAAGGCCGAACTTCCTTAACCCCATCTACTTGTGTTGCTGTCCGCTGAACCATATTCTCCACTGCTGGCACTGTGATGCTAACCTCGCCCAATTCTGAGCGGGAAATCAACGCTCCGGGAGGCTTTCGTCCTGCCAAGGACAAGACTGCCAATCTCAATCCTATCGCTAAAACCGCAGCTCCTATCAAGACAGCGACCCATTGCCCATATACTAACTCACCTACAAATTGCGTTGCCAAGTTTTGGGCAACCGGGAGATTGAGTCCTAAAAGAATAACTCCAAGAGCTATAACAGCAAGTAACATAGCTGCTAGAAAAAGCAAAAACCGATCACCTATGCCCACGGACTCACTCCCTTTATTTAACACGAATTTCTTCTTCCTTTTCTTCGCCAGCTATTTTAACCCCTTGAATATGAATGTTTACTTCTACAACATCCAAGCCGGTCATGTTCTCAATAGCCTTCTTAACATTTTCTTGTACGTGCCACGCAACTTCAGGAATCTTGGTGCCATATTCTACGATAAGAAACAGATCCACTGCCGTCTGCTTCTCACCTACTTCCACCTTTACTCCCTTAGTCAAGTTTTTTCGGCCAAGCATTTCAGCGATACCACCGGCTAATCCACCGCTCATGCCGGCTACACCTAAAACCTCTGTAGCTGCTAATCCGGCAATAATCGCCACTACTTCGTCAGCAATCTTTATAGTTCCCAAGTCACTATCTGATTCCACAATTTGGACCTCGTCCGGTAGTCTATCCAAAATAATCTCTCCCTTACCTTCTACTGTTTCTTCATTATAGCAGAATTGGTACATGCTTACAATGAATTTAGGGACGTGTATCAATAATGACTTTCTCTAAGGATAGACCAGTGCTACTGACTACAATATCTCCTATGCACGCAGCCTCATCAGCGGTAATCTCTACTGCTTTTACAATAATATGCACTGAGTTCGGGTGTAGGTAGACCAATGCATCTTGAAATCCTTTAGCCTTAACTAGTGCCTCTATCTCTACTTCCTTCGCCATCTCCTCGCTAAGATATAACAACCGCGCATGAGCCTCCTTGCGGTTTTGCTCATCAGTTGTTTGGTTGTGTATTATTTCGCGTAAGGTGTCCATTTCTTGACTCCGGACACGATCCCGGTCTAACCGCTGCTCTACATAAAAGTCTTGTCGGCGAGGCTCAGGTTGTGCTTTGTCCGAACTTGGCTCTTTGAGTGACTGAGATTCAGTGATTTCTTTTTCAGGCACCAAAGTAGAATTATTGTTTTTTGCTAGCTGTTGATTTCGCAAATAAAGCGCTGATACCAACAGCACCGCTAAACAGACTAGTAGCCATCTAGCTACATTGCCTTCCCGCCAACGCATCTTTAATCCTCCCTTTCTAAAACTTTTACTTTGTGAGCCGGTAAACCTAATAACACTTGAACAGCTTGGCTAAGCTCTTCTTTCGTGAGTGGATTAGCAGCGCCCTCAGCTACCACTAATACCCCTCGGACAGTAGGCAGGTTCTCATCCACCAGAACCGGGTGTTCAGAACTTCCTTCTCTAGCCATAACCAATTGAACTTCAACACGTTTGTCTTCGCTGACACGTACTGTCCCAGCCGATGCTTTTTCCTCAGTACTCCTTACTTCTTCCTGTTGGTTAGTGGCATAGGTAAATTTGTTACCACCCTCTAAACTCAATTGAACCAGTACCTGCCCGGCTCCTCTTACCTGGGATAAGGTAGCTGCCAATTGTTGCTCCAAAGCTTCCCGATAAGAAGTAGCCCCTATTTGTACCGGAATCTCAGTGGCCGAGGGAGTGCCAGGTGCTATTTTTGACGGATCCTTAACCGATGCCGAACTTTTCATCAATTGTCCAGCCACAAGGAGTACTACCCCTAAACTCGCTAACAGTGCTAACTTAACAAGCGTAGTCCGGTCAATATTTAACCATCGCCAGCTCATGCGTCCAGCGGGTTTAGCTTTCCACAACCGTTCGCCTTCGTGGGGCATTCTAGTCATCCTCCCATCGGTTCATTATTTAACCACTGTTATTTTCACCTTGTCCTTTTCCAAGCCATAAAAGTCGGCTAAAAACATCGCCAGTTCATCCGTATCTATTGCTTCTTCCCTCCATTCTTTGGTTTGGATCACAACTTCCAACGAGCGTAGCTGCCCAAAAGAAGTCTGACTCACGTCGTCTATAACGTCTACTGTCACTGTCGCGTCAGCATTGTCATTGTGGAGTTTGAGTAACGACTTTACCTGCTGCTCTACATTGTCTCGGTACTGGTTTAGAATCCGCTCCAGCTGTTTGCTCCTTAGACCCTCTCCTTGAGCCAGTACATCAGCTGTCTGTTCATCGGCCACCATGGGTAACTCTAAATTCGGTTCACTTTGAAGATGTGCAATCAAAGACGATACCGGTCCCAACATCAAAATTAATACAAAGAGTCCAACTAGCACTTGTACAGTAGGTTTCATATTGCCTGAGGGTAACAACAATTCTAAAAACCCGGCAAAAAACACCAATATAATAATGGTCCGCACCCAATCTTGGATCCATATCATGTTCTCACCAACCTCGCCCCAGAGATAAATTACCTAACCCCACCAGCGCTGTTAGTGCCAAGAAAAAGAGCAGTGCTACAACCCCAACTGTAGCAAAAATAAGTCCCAAGCTATTGCCTAACCCTCCCAAACATCTGGCCACCCTGGTATCTGCAATGGGTTCTGCCAGTGCAGCAGCCAATTTGTAAACAAAGATTAAGGCTAAAATTTTTAGTAATGGGAAGGCACATAGAAATAGTAATAACAACATCCCTACAGTACTTACTGCTGTTTGCAAAACGGCGGAATAACCCACCACTGCCTCTAAAGCATCAGAAAACAGTTTTCCCACTACTGGAATGAAGGAAGCAGCTAAGAACTTGGCACTACGGATGGATACACCGTCGGCCACCTTAGCAGCCGCTCCTTGGACAGCACTAACCCCCACAAATACACACAAGATAATTCCCAGCAAAGTAGCACAAGCTCCAGATATAAACGACGCCAACCGCCCTACGTTTATCTCTGGGACAACATATGTTACTAAATTAAGTACGGCGCTGAGATAAAGTAACGGGAAAACAATGTCTTGGGTAAGCGTTCCCAATATGGTAATAGTGGCTAACAGGAACGGATGTAACAACGCCGTGCTAGCCACAGCTCCACTCGCCACTAGCATAGTAAATAAAATAGGCAGCAGGGCCTGCATGAATGAAACCATATTAGAAATAGCATTCTTGCCTGTACTCAAAGCTACGTTGAAACTTTGTATGGCAATAGCCATAATAATCATAAACATCAACGCCTGAGCTATACGTACTGTACCTTGGACTTGAAAGCTTTGCTCCAGAGCTGAAAGTAGTGCAGCAAAAACAAGTATTATTAACAACTGACCCAGAAGTTTTGAGCCTGCAACCACCTCCCGAAAAAAATACCGCACAAGTCCGTTAGTTACGGCACGCCAATTAAACCCATGCCCGCTCCTTGTCTGGGATAATAACTCTTTTAATTGTAACTCAGGCATAAAGGCTCTCCAGTCAGCCTCCAGTATCCGAACCGTGTTCTCCAGTGCAGTTAAGTCTAGATCTGGTCCTTCGCTTCCTGTCGCTTGTACGGGAAGAGGCAGTAATATGCTTAGCAATAACAAGGTTACTAACACACGCCAGTTGTTCATACGTTTCACCTCAGGGAAGAAGTTTTAACGCCAGATCAAATACCGTAACTAAGATCGGTACCGACAAGAGGAGAATGATCACTCTCCCGGCTAGTTCTACCGTACCGGCTAATGCTTCCTGACCGGCATCGCGGCAAAGCTGACAACCGAATTCCGCTATATAGGCAATCGCAATTATCTTTAGAATTAGAGCAAAGTATTGGGGGTTAACACCGGTACGCTGAGCCAATGTCTGCAGTACCGAAATTACGCTTCCTAGACGTGTAACAGCAAATAAAAAGATTAAAGCACCTACAGCCAAACTAAGAAGTAAAGCTAGTTCCGGTTGTTCCTGACGTATAAGTAAAATAAGTAAGGTAGAGGCCACAGCAACTCCTAAGACAGGTACAATCTCCATCTCTACCCCACCTTTATAAGTTAAAGACTGTCCGGATAGTCGTAAACAATTGACTAATAGTAGGTATGATGAGAAGCAATACTATCACTACGCCTAGCAAAGCTAGCATGTGGGCTTGCTCTTCCTTGCCGGCTTGCTTAAGCACAATGTTTAATATAGATATAAGAAGACCGATACCAGCAATTTGAAAAATAAGGTCTATATTCACGCTTCTCCTCCTTTGCCCACGAGCTATATCAAGATGAGCACTGTCACCAAACCGCTCAAAACACCCAGATAGCACCACAGTTTCTGATTCTTGTCAGCTTCCTGTTCAGCCTCTAACTGTCTTTGTCTCAAATGTTCTTGGGCCAGCTTTAAATGTCGAAGCTGGTCTTTACTGTCGGTTAACCCTATAATAGGTGCCAATGTTAACAAAGGTCTAATGTCCCCTGGCTGTAAAGGACTATCATTAACAAGGCTGGTCAAACCATGTTCCCAAGCAGCAGACAAAGGCAATCCTAGGTCTAAGCTCTTCACAACTTGGTTACAAAACATGTTTACGTCAGAACCCAAAGACTCTCCTACTTTTATTAAGGCTTCGGGAAAAAGTGTAACTGCAAAATCGATTTCAGTTATTAAGAATTGTAGTAGTCCTTGAAGCCGGATAAGCAAAGCTACCCGTTCTCTAAGTCTACGGGCCACAGCAAAACCTAAGTTACCCGTAGCGAAGACCAGTATTAGGCCGCCGACAAGTCTTAGTTTCATCGTCTTCTCCCCTAATTATCGGAGTACGGACAAAAACTGACTTCAACTCCTGTCCATTGTAAATAGCTTCTATTGTTCCCGCCCCCTGAGACATTCCTAGAATTACTATACGGCTAAAAAGACCCCTCTCCACCAATTCACGTAATACCGGACGCTGCTTAAGATCATCGATACCGTCCCCGTGAGCTGTAGCTATCAAACGTACACCGCTGACCAAGGCTTCTTCCAGAGCCAAAATGTCTGCTGGCGAGCCAACTTCGTCGGTAGCAATTATCTCTGGTGACATAGATCTAAGTAGTAGCATAATACCTTCCGCTTTTCTGGCCCCATCTAAAACATCGGTACGTGGCCCTACATCGTTTTGCTGAATACCACGAAAACAAGCAGCAATTTCCGAACGCTCGTCCACTACTCCAATCTTGTAACCCCTGAGTTTAAGCCTTGGAATCCCTGTGCTTAATTGACGGATCAAGTCTCTAAGTAGTGTCGTCTTTCCGCACCCCGGTGGAGAGACAATCAACGTGCTAACAAAGGAGTTGCTTTCTACAAGATACGGCAACACGGGATTGGCGGCACCAACAACTTGTCGAGCTAGGCGAATATTAAGACCACTGATGTGCTTTATTGTACGGATACGCCCTTCGTCCAAAACAGCTTTGCCTACTATACCAACGCGGTGTCCACCAGGAAGAGTTATGAACCCTTGTCGCAACTCCTCCTCACAAGCATAAATAGAAGAGCGCGTGACAAACTGTACAGTCTGCTCCATCTCCGACTTGGATAAAGTATTACCTTCAGACAAAACCATGTCACCATCGTTATGGACCAGCATCACCGGGCGACCTACTCGCAGCCTAATTTCTAAGAGTCTGTCTTTTAGATCCAAGGGAAGACATCGCAATGGTTCTTGAACTGAATGAGTTAAGTAGGGGATGATTTCTTCCTCAAGAATCTGAGCTTGTGATCTGTGTGACACTACAGTCCCCTCCCATATTGTCCCATTAGCATCTTTATGCTGTGGGCAAACAAAAAGACCTGCAACTTTTGTTGCAGGTCTCGCGGGTAGTTATACTTAGTCTTCCGAAGGCAGGGCAGTCTCAATATCTTCATAAATTGTAGGATCAAGATCAAAGACCACCTCGCCGCACTCAGGACATGTGATTTCGCCAATATTGTCGTCTTCAAGAACAGCTTCTTCAAAATATACCGTTTCGTGACATTTGGGACACTCTAATTCGATAAATCCATCGTCCTCGTCATCGTCATCTGCGTCATCATACTCATCGAATTCCCAATAATCGTCTTCCAATTCGCCTACACTTTCATCCAACGCACTGATATACTCCTGCATATCCTGCTGTAGCTCATCTAGCCGGTCTAGTTCCGCAGTCATGTGATCCAAGACGTCAATAATCTCTGCCAATAACCGTCCCTCTCGACTGGCCTTTTCTACTCCCAGTCCCTCAGCCAATCCTTTGAGGTAAGCAACTTTCTGCTGAAGTTTACTCATCAAACTCGCCTCCCTTTTAAGCTCGGGTAAGATATTCACCGGTACGAGTATCAATACGTATTACGTCACCATTTTCTATAAACAACGGTACTTGAACTATGGCTCCAGTCTCAAGAGTTGCCGGCTTAGTAGCTCCGGAAACAGTATCTCCTCGAACACCAGGAGCAGTCTCTACAACCTTAAGATCGACAAAGTTAGGAACTTCTATACCTAGAATACTCCCCTCATACAACAACACTGTAATAGACATGTTTTCTTTAATGTAGTTCAAATTATCTCCTAAGTGTTCCTTGGTCAATGCAAGCTGTTCAAAATTTTGGGTATCCATAAAAGTATAGCTATCGCCGGCCGAATATAGATACTGCATTTCTCTACGATCAATGTGGGCTGACTCAACTTTTTCTGCAGCTCTGAAAGTGCGTTCAGTTACGCTGCCAGTGCGTATATTTTTTAATTTAGAGCGAACAAAAGCAGCCCCTTTACCAGGCTTAACGTGTTGAAAGTCCACTACCGTATAAACTTCACCTTCAAGCTTAATTGTAAGGCCTGTCCGAAAATCATTCGTTGAAATCACCTGTGCAAATCCCTCCTATAGAATAAATGCATCCTTCGGTGCCTGGGACAAAACTTCTGCGCCTTGGTCAGTTATCAAGATTACATCTTCTGTGCGCACGCCGCCCCAGCCAGGAATATATATACCTGGCTCTACAGTAACCACTGTGCCAGACAAAAGAACATCTGTTCCGGCCCGAGGTGACAAGCGAGGAGCTTCGTGAATAGCCAATCCAACCCCATGACCGGTAGCATGGCCAAAGAAATCACCATAACCAGCAGATGCAATCACATCTCGAGCTGCTTGGTCTACTTCGGCGCACCGTACTCCAGGTCCAGCACAGGCGATGGCTTTGGACTGCGCTGCTAATACAATTTCATAAATGGCTTCTTGTTTAGGCGTTGGCGGCCCCAGTGAAAAGGTCCTTGTTAAATCGGAGTGATAGCCCTGATATATGGCTCCAAAATCAATAGTAACCAACTCTCCTTGTCGAAGCTTCTTGTCCCCTGGCTCCCCATGTGGTAGAGACCCTCTTGCTCCGGACGCCACAATGAACGGGAAGGCCGCTCCCTCAGATCCCTGGTCACGTAAGAAAAATTCCAGTTCCAGTGCTACCTCTTTTTCCGTCCGATCTGGACTCAGGCAAGTTCGAAGAAACTCAGCCCCTTTGTCGGCTAAAGCAATGGCTTGCCTTAGTAAAGCCAGCTCTTGCTCATCTTTTTGGATACGTAATGTCTCCACCAACCCTGATGTAGGTACTAAGTTTATAGCAGGCAATAATTGCGATAGCTTGTGCCAACCATCATAACTTAGATATTGTGCTTCAAAACCTAGCTTTCTTCGGTCCTTAGGCCAAAGCAGTTTTACAACTTCCGGCCAAGCGGTATCAACCTTAACAATTTCCCAGCCAGTTGTCTGTTTTGCTGCTTGCTCTACATAACGAAAATCAGTGCATAAATAGGCTTTATCCGTTAAGATAAGCAGTACTCCCTCAGAACCGCTAAAGCCACTCAAGTAGCGTCGATTCTCAGGCTGCACAACTACAAGACCTTCCAGTCCCTGGCTTGCCAGTTTAGACTGTAAGCGTTGAAGACGTGCCCACATCAACTGTCCCACCTCTCTCTTGCAGGCTTATGTACACCTAGCAAGTTAAGGTTAGGGCTACCTAATAGCAAGCCCGCTTTTCTCATCCCTGTTCTCCTCCCCTGCTCGGTGTCAATTACCACTGATAGTTAAAGGCTCCACTAGGAGTGTGGGCGCACCAAGGCCTAAGTAAAATCGTAGATTGGAGCCAACCACCTGTATTTGGCTCAAGAAGTCCAGAATGTTCCCTGCCAAAATCACTTGTCTTACTGGGCGAGTTAGCTTGCCCTTCTCTATTAATACGCCGGTAACTCCTAAGGAAAAATCTCCTGAAATTGGGTTAGCTGTATGAGTCCCCATAAGATCGAAGATATAAAGTCCCTTGTCCACACTTTGAACTATTTCATCTTCGCTGGCTGTCCCCGGGGCAATGAACATGTTTGTTGGGCCTACCTCCGGTGGGCTCTTGAAGGAACCCCGTACGCCGTTACCTGTAGAAACTGCCCCTTCCTTATGCGCCGTATAGGTATTATGCAAAAAGGTTTGTAATACCCCATTTTGTACCAAAACCGTACGCTCACTGGGAACTCCTTCACCGTCGGCGGGAGCAGTATTGATCCCACCGGCCAACGTTCCATCGTCAATAATGGTAACGGCCGGCGCCGCTATTTGTTGGTTTACTTGTTTGGCAAATAACGAACGTCCTTTTTGGACAGCTTCGGCGGTTAGAGGTGTGGCTAAGATGCCGAGAAAGCGGGTTGCTACGTGCGGGGGCAACACCAACGCAAGTTTTTGGGTGGCAATAGGCTTAGATCCTAGCAAACGCACTGCCTCCAGGGCAGCCTCTTGACCAATAGCAACAGGATCGATCCTTGCCAATTCAGTAACATATGATAATCCAGATCCCGTCTGAACATCCCCATTAGCCTCAGCTACTACCCATACATATCCACCGCAAAAATTTCCACGGTAATTCATTCTAAGTCCGTTAGAATTAGCAAGAAAAACTGTATAATCGTTTTCTTCGTATGCTGCTCGCTCTGATTTGCTAATGCGTTTGTCTGCCGTCAGTGCGGCTTGTTCGATAGCAAACGCCAGATCCTTCTTAGCTTCAAGCGAAGTCTCCTCTAAATCACGATCGAATTGAGCTAAGGACAAATCATAAGAAAAGGCACCAGGTAATTTGGCACCACTGTCAAGACTAGAATATTTGGCACCTAGTACCGCTAGTTCTGCAGCATTACCCAACGCCTGCGGGCGTAGATCAGAAGTAAATGCATATCCAAGACTTCCGTCCTTTAGAACCCTAATACCCAGCCCTCGCTCGCGACTTTGGTGTAGAGTCTCTAGTTTACCACCGCGTACCTCTATGGTCAGGTTGTCACGTTCTAGAAAGTAAGTCTCGGCTGAATCAGCACCAACCTTTTCAGCCAGTGTTAATCCGGTCTGAACAATTTCTTCTCTATCCATTTTTATATCCCCCCCTACAAAAGACCACCAACAACTAGTTCTGGTATGCGTATGGTAGGTTGTGCATCTGAAACCGGTACCCCTTGACCATCTTTACCGCAGGTACCAATACCGAAACCTAAATCAGTTCCCACCATATCTACTGTTAATAGAACTCTAGGTCCATTACCGGACAAAGTGGCCCCTCTAATAGGATAAGTCACTTCTCCCTTTTCAATCAGGTAACCTTCACCCACATCAAACACGAAATCCCCTGTAGTAGGATTTACCTGTCCTCCCCCCATACGCTTAACCAACAAACCATGGTTTGTTCGAGCAATTATTTCCTCCGGCTGTGTTTGACCGGAAGCTAAGTAAGTGTTGCTCATCCGAGGTATAGGGCGAAACTGAAACGACTGGCGTCGGCCGTTACCGGTGGACTGGCTACCCTGGCGACGAGCCCATTCTAAATCGTACATATAACTTTCCAGTACGCCGTTTCGAATAAGTACTGTCTTTTGGGCTAGAGTACCTTCATCATCATAAGCATAAGAACCATATTTACCAGGTAGTGTGGGATCATCAACCACTGTTACTAATTCTGACGCTACCCGTTGATCCATTTTCCCCGCATACACCGACATTTCCTTGCCGACAATGTCTGCTTCCAGACCATGGCCGCAAGCTTCATGAATCATAGTACCACCGGCCTCACCTGCCAGCACCACCGCCATACGTCCGGCTGGAGCAGGTTTCGCCTTAAGCAGCATTAGCGCCCGGCGAGCGGACATAGCAGCCAACTCCTGGGCTGTTTCTCTGGTAAATACCGACTTATCACCGTATGTCCCCAAAGACTCGTATCCAGTCTGCACCACACTTCCTTCAGCAGCAACTACGTGGACAATCATGGTAGTACGGTTTCGGCAGTCAGTCACTATTTTCCCTAAGGAATTTGCGATTTGTACATCCTGAGTAACATTACCGTATCGCACTATTACTTGCCGAATCTTGTTCCCGGCTGAGCGCGCCTCCTTATCAGCAGCCTGCACCAGCTCTACAGTAGAATCAATGTCGATACCACATGTAGAAAGTTTGCTGCCGGTTGTTTCTTCTACATCAAAAGTTAATGCTTCTCGATGACGGCATTCTTGTTTTAACGCTGTCCCAGCATCAGCCGCCGCTTTCATTAATCCAGGAATAGATATGTCATTCGTGTAAACGTAAATAGAGCTCTCCCCTGCCAGTAGCCGTATGCCTGCCCCCTGGTCCAATCCCGAATGCACTTTTTCCACCCGCATAGCCTCAAGACCAATAGTACTAGTGCGGCGTCGTTCTAAAAAAATCTCAGCGAAATCTCCACCACTCGCTAGCGCCTCACCTAATATGTTCTCTAAATCTCTCTTGGTTATCAGCATCCTATTTCCTCCCCACCACGGTTACGAATTACCACACCACTCTTATCACTCGAGCAATAACTTTATCGGCTCCACCGCCCATTAGCCAAACATTACCATCGAAGAACAACATTCCTAGTCTTTCCCCTTGCCTTAAATTCTAGTCTAGCGGAGTACGGAGTACTAAGAAGGCTAGGTAGCATTATTTCTACAGCTAAACATCCATCTCCTGCCTTAGGGTCCTTCCATGTCAGGTTCTTCCAAAAATCCTCTTTGTATTAGTCGTCCCAAAACAAAACGCTCCAGACTCCTTACCATCCTAGTGCCAAAGAATTCCGTCTTAGACAGCGGCATCACCAAGATGGTATATAAACCAAGCCTGTTACCTCCCAAGACATCTGTAAACAACTGATCACCGATAACCGCTGTTTCTTTTTTAGTAGTGCCCAAAGTTGCCAGTGCCTGTCGGAAAGCCCTGCGCCGGGGCTTTCGTGCCTTAGAAATAGCTGGCAGATCAAGTACCCTAGCCACGGCTTCCACACGATCCCTTTTGTTGTTCGATACTAAACATGACAAAAAGCCAGCGTCCTGTAGCCGGATAAATAATTCTTTGGCTTCTGGAGTAACTTCATACGCATTCCAATTTAATAGTGTATTATCCAAATCAAAGATAAGTCCCCGAATTCCTAGTTCCTTCAAATGATCAATTGGTAAATCGAACACAGAACGAAGATATAATTCTGGGCAAAGCAAATGATAAAAATCTTTGTATTCCACTATTATCGTCCTCCACACATACTGGAACTACTCAATTATACCAATATTGGCGTTGGCATACCAGGTAGCACAAAAACAAAGTCAGTTAGACATGCACACAATGGCGCTTAGTACCATATTATTTCAGAGAAGGTATTTTGACTTGTGGAGGTGCTGAGCGCGTGCTATCGGGAACACTGATTCTTAGTATCACCCTTTTACCAGGCTTTTTTCTGTTAATTTCCTACATAAGTAGCAGCAGCGCTTTTCCCCAACCACTTTCGGCCGAAGAAGAACTTCGTTATATCATGGCCTTGGAAAAAGGCGATGGCATTGCCCGTAACATACTAGTAGAACGTAACTTACGGTTAGTAGCCCATGTGGTCAAAAAGTTCGATAATACCGGCGAAGATATAGACGACCTCATTTCCATCGGTACCATCGGTCTTATAAAAGCCATTAACACTTACGACCGTCATCAAGGAACACGGTTGGCCACATACGCTGCTCGATGTATAGAAAACGAAATATTAATGCACCTCAGAACCATTAAGCGGATCCGGCAAGAAGTTTCCCTCAACGATCCCATCGGCGTCGACAAAGAAGGGAACGAAATCGTTCTGTTGGATGTCCTCGGTACCAGTGCCGATGAAGTACCGGACATAGTAGAAGCTCAATGTGAAAAAGAAAAACTGTACGAAAAGCTGCAGCACCTGGGACGCCGCGAACGCAAAGTAATAGAGCTGCGCTATGGACTCCCCTACGGGCACAAAAGAACACAGCGGGAAATTGCCCGCATTTTAGGCATCTCCCGCTCCTACGTCTCTCGTATCGAGAAACGCGCCTTGACCAAGCTCTGCCAGGAACTGATAGCAGATAAAGGTGGTATGTAAGATTTATTGCATCTATCGTGACGGTTCCATCAGACTTCCGAAGCCAAATAGACATTATGACCCATATAAGATTCGGGTGAACATAATGAAACACCCGTCAAGGACCATTCTGTCCTTATGACGGGTGTTTTTACGGGACATTCTACGTAATTTCAGGCTATCACAAACGCTTTTTAACATAGTCAAGTTGCTTTTTCATTTGGCCTTTGCTACCGAACATCCTCCTAATTTTAACGTTCTCGCGTTGCCTTGAATCCAGTCCTTCATATTCTAATTCCTTCTGCAGCTTTAGGTAGCTTTCAAGGCGTTCGATAGACAATGTACCATTCTCCACTGCTTCACGCACAGCGCATTTGGGCTCGTGTATGTGCTTGCAGTCGGAATAGTGGCATCTCTGGGCTAATTCTTCAATATCGGCAAAAGATTTTGTGAGGTCAGCACTTGCCATTTGTAGTTCTCTCATGCCAGGTGTGTCTATTACCACCCCGCCGTTTGGCAATACTAATAGTTGCCGGTACGACGTAGCATGCCTGCCTTTGTCATCGCTACGTATTTCCCTTGTAGCCAGCACTTCTTCGCCCATAAGGCTATTAATCATGGTCGATTTACCTACACCAGACGAGCCAACAAACGCAACCGTCTTGCCTCTGCCCAGATATCGCGTTATTGCTGCATAACCCTTCTGGCCGATGCTTGATGTTACAACAACATCCACCCCTATTGCGATTCTCTTGGTTTCTGTCAGTTTGCCGGGAACATCATTACATAAATCGGCTTTAGTAAGTACAACGACAGGAGTTGCTCCACTTTCCCAGGCAACGGAAAGATAGCGTTCGAGACGCCGTAGATTAAAGTCGTTGTTAAGGGACATACAAACAAAAACTGTATCTATATTGACCGCGACGATCTGTCTATTAACGCCTGGGCCAGCTGCCTTCCGTTGGAAACTGCTTTTACGGCTAAGTACATGATGAATTATTGCATTACCCGTGGTATTGGTTAGCCGATCCACTAAGACCCAGTCACCAACAGCCGGATACTCACCTGAGTCGGCGACTGCATAGAGCATCTTGCCGGAAACCTCAGCAAGTATTTCTCCATACTCAGTTAGTATCTTGTATAAATCCTTATGCTGTACTGACACACGGGCAAGATGCAACCCTGGAGAATACGTTTTTGCTTCCTGGACATATTGTTCGAAAAGACCAATGTCGTGCAAATCTATTTGGCTCGTTATCATTCACTCCCTATTTTTAGCATGCTCTGTCTTCTAGTTATAAGTGGCCCCTGGTACATACTTCATATCTTTAGCAAGGGTGGCTATACCATAGCTGCCGGTGATCTGGTAGCAACGATCCCCATTATGTCATTGGCCTCCAGGCAATCCATAGCCATACAATTCCACACTTCCCGTACATGTTCGCTAAGTACATTCTTCTTTCTCTTATTCTACCATACCATTGGTCTGGCCTTGCATAGAGTGCGTACGTACTCATAATAACAGCCTCGTCGCTTTCAGATGGGGTTGTTATACATTCTCGGTTAAAGGACAGTTGCTGCTATAAAGAAAACAACTCTGTAAAAATGGAACCTTATAAGCCAAAGTAAGCTTAAACACGTTATTCATACTGCAACGCGTCGATGGGATTTAGATTAGCAGCACGCCGAGCTGGATAAATCCCAAAGAATACACCGACGAAAACAGCAGAAGCAAAAGCCAAGGCTGCTGGTAAGACAGACAAGCTCACCGATATATTAAGAATTTGCTGTAATGCCAAGGAAAAAACGCCGCCTACAATTAGTCCAATGATACCTCCACTGCCGCTTAGTACCACCGATTCAATAAGAAATTGCCTTAGGATATCACGTCGTCTCGCCCCCAGCGCTTTACGAATACCAATTTCGCGTGTGCGCTCGGAAACAGACACTAACATAATGTTCATTATACCTATTCCACCCACTAAAAGGGAGATCCCGGCAATACCGCCCAACATTAAAGTGAGCGTACTCGTCACTTGGTTTACTGTCTCCAGCATATCCGCCTGGTTAAAAACGTTAAAACTATCTTCGTCCCGAAAGCGTTTTAATAACCAATCATTAAGAGCGTTTGCCGCCTGCTCCACTGTTTCCGGTGAATTGGCCTGTACATAAACGGTGCGGATGTTTTGACCACCGAGAACCAGATTAGCAGAAGTTAACGGAATGAGCACCCTATTGTCCAGGGACATGCCACCACTGCCGCCCTTGGACTCGGGCAGCCCTACCACTGTGAACTCAATGCCATTGATAAGAATATGTTTGCCGACAGGATCGGTAGTCCCGAAAAGGTTCTCGGTTACTTCTGTTCCTAATACAACAACCTTATGGCGAAAAGTTACGTCCAGAGGTGCCAGCAAACGACGGAAACCCCTTCCTTGCACATTATCAAATAAACTAGAGACTCCTGTAGCTGTTACGTATTTTCTAACAAACGCGCCCTGACATCGCCTTGCAGGCAGCTGTAGGGGGCTTTCCTAATTCCCAAGCTTGTGCGGGATTATTCCCATCCGACTGTATCCGGAGATGGTCCAGGGACCTTACCTTATCAAGATATGGGTCCAAACCTTGGATACCAAAAATTAGTATCCCATATTTCCCATACTCCATAAACTCCTGCTGTTTTGCTGTGACTGCCCCAGGCTCCAGTTATCTCTTATAAGTATCGTAGGATCTTACAAAATTCGACCGACTCCACTTCTTCAATAACTTCAGGCTCTGGAACATGGGAAGGGGGCATGTTATTAGTTACTTTCTCGATGCTATAGGAACGAGAAATATTCCACAGACAGCCTTTGACACAATGCGATATTTGCTGCATAATATCCTCTCCGATAGCACTGACAGTCCCCAGATAAAACAAACATGCACCTAAAACGGCTTCGCCATTGTACTAGCTACTGCTGCTGTCAACTTTTTGTTAGAAAAGGTACGCTTTTGTTCTAACCCCAAAGCTCGCCGAACTCTAGTTTTAGTTCAGTTGCGGCAATTATGAATTGGCGCAAGAGCCAATCATAGTGTTAAGTTACCTTTGACCAGGGGGATATCCTGCTTGCTCAGCCTAAACTCTAGATCAAACAAAAACTACTGCCTGACTCCCAAAAAAGGTTCCCCCTTTTTTACCCATATTCTTACTTAACTAAAAGCTAATTGGCAACATCAAAAATCAACTTATCAGCCCTAACTACGTGCAGTTGAATAACCTGCTGTCCCTTATTTAAGATGTTTTAAACACAATTGCTTTCCTAGCTTTTATGATTCCCGATCATTTTTTACAACACGATCAGCACTTAGGGGGCCCTAGCCGATGAGAGAAGCAAGGTTAGTGGCTCCTTATGCCAAGGAGCTCAGGCTGCTCACAATAGCTTATCACAATAGTTATGAAACATGATCAAGGGCTGTCTTTCAGAGAGACGGCCCTGCCTAGAAAAGACCCCTGATATTATTATTTATGGAAGACTAGAAATTGTTTTTGCCTTCAAATCCCTGGGCCAAAAACACAACACTGTTGCCGCTTGAGAAAGGAAGCGCAGGCCCTAGTTCAATCAGCCTACACCAATCTAGGGCTGTCGGCTCGCGCTCATAGCCGCATCCTTAAAATAGCCCGCACCATCGCTGACCTGGCCGGCCACGAACAAATTCAAATAGAACACATAGCCGAGATGCTGCAATATCGAATACAGGATAGAGAAGTTATCTCTTAGATCTTAGACTTCCTGATCCTTTTATCCTTATTATGAGCTTAACCACCTCGTACCACAGTACAGATATCGCCGCAATCACTACAGCAAAGAAAAATTGACTGGCAGACAGCGGTGCAAGCTTTAAGAAACCGCAAAGCGGTGTGTACAAAATCAGCAACAGTCCCGCGACTGTACCTGCAGAAACGCCCCACATAACTTTGTCTTTGGCAAGACGAACCATTGACGCACCTACAAAATCCGAATTGGAGCTATTGACCTGTACTAAGAACAGATTTGCAAGCACAATGATAGAAAGTCCCATGGTTCTTGCTAAGGCTGCATCGCTAGGGTTGTGCTGTAAGAAAGTAAGGTAAGTGCCAAAGGAGGCCGCAAAAATGGCCAATCCCTGTAAAATGCTTTTTACCAGTATTTCAACCGTGACTATTTTTTCCTGGGGATTCCTTGGCGTACGCTCCATAATGTTGTGCTCGGCAGGTTGGCGTTCTAGTACCAAGGAACAGGTTGGGTCAATAATCAATTCTAGCAGAACAACGTGCAACGGTAATAGTAGCAAGCTTGCAGGTTTTATATTAAGGAACGGCGCGAGCAGTGCAGCAAAGGCAATCGGGATATGAATACTGCTCGCGCCGTTCCTTAATATAAAACCTGCAAGCTTGCTACTATTGCCGTTGCACGTTGTTCTGCTAGAATTGATTATTGACCCAACCTGT
>DUNI01000032.1 GCA_012839445.1 Bacillota bacterium | reverse complement strand
GTGCAAAAAGAGTTCAAGGTGGACACCTACGGCTTTGGAACTATGGTGCGAGGTCTTTATCCCAAAGTGTGGAAGCAAATGGATTGGGCAGAGGAATTCCCCAATGTCCCCATAAAAATCACCGTGGATGCCCGCATTCGACGGCTGGGCATGGCTGCTTACTAATGTACTGCTAAAGTATAACCCCCTAAAGATCTACCTTAGGGGGTTGCTGATTTGACTGGTTTAGCTGCTGGGTTTTTCTTATTGCTGCTGTTGTTGATCTCCAGTAGGCTGTTGTACCTGCTGCAATTGCTGAACAGATTGGTCCAGTACTTGGCTCATTTGGGCAAAAACTTGGTTAGACTGGATGGCTTGTTGGGCTTGTTGCAAGGCTTGCATGGCCGACTGCAGTGACTGCTGTACTTGTTGGTCCGTTTGCTGTGTTTGTTGCTGGGCCTGCTGTTTTAGTTGATTAAAGAGCTGCTGGAACTGGGCAGGAGATTGTCCCGCGGTGGCGGAAGCAGCTTGTTGGGCTAGCTGCTGAAACCGCTGGGCTGCCTGTTGAGTTGCTTGCTGACCGGTTTTGGTGCCTAGATTACTCAGCCGTTGGCTTACCTGGTCCGTCACCTCGTCTTCGATTTTCTTCTCTTCCCAATCCGAGTATGCCGCCATAATCAGTACCTCCTTATGCGCTTTGTGGCCCATAACTAAATTACCCTAAGCACCAAATTTTTATGTGTTACCAACTACATGTTACTGCAAATTATGTCGGTAACCCAATTCGCTAATGTTATAAATAACCTGCTGCATGAGGCGACTCTTTTCCAGTGCTTGCTTAAGGGCAATGAGAGCCACCTCGGCCTGACCAAGTTTCGTAAGGATGTCCATATCCACATTAGATACCGACACACCTGTTGTTCCTTGTGCTAGCACCGGTGGAGCCGGCTGTTTACTGGAGTCGGCCATTGCTTGAGCCTGAGTCTCGAATTTCTTTAGTTCTTGATTCAGATTGCCAATTTCCGTGACTAAATCTTGCAAGCTTATACGCACCGGGTCTCCATCTTGCTGGGCCTGCTGAAGCCCTTGACTAATTTCATTAAGTACGTTTGACACTTCTTGATCCAGCTGGCCCAGATAACCTTCCACTTGTTTGAGACTTTGCAGTAAACTAACACGTTTTTGCGTTACCAGTTCCTTCTTTGAGAGGGAGTTGCCTGGCGATAAAGAAGCAAAAAGCCCACTGTTTTTGCCAATTTCTTGCTCTAGGGTCTGGAGTGTCTGATCAAGTTTAGTGGTAAAGTCCTGTTGTTTTTGGCCAAAATCCTGTATTTTATTTTGCAAGTCCCTTAGACGGTTTTCCGCTTGCTGTATAAAACTACGCAGGTTGTCTTCTTGGGTTTGATGAGCTGTTTGGACAGCATTGTACTTATCTTGGACTGTGGTAATAGGCGAACTTGGTGTTGTCACAACAATCACTCCCTTCGTTGTCAGTATGCCCCCCTTTTTTAGAGCTCATGTGTCGATTGATTTAAGCCTGGCTTGCAGGTTCCGAGCTTAATTAAGATGCCTACAGAAAGCATCCGGCATTACATGATACCAAACCAAACCGGGTACAATAGAAAAAACCAGCTAGAGGAGGAAGATATCTTGGCCCTAATTCGTTGGGATCCGTTGTCTGAGTTGGGACCGGTTAGAGAGGATTTGGGTCGGCTTTTCGACCGCTACAGCAACCTAATCGGTATGCGTGGTTGGCAACCGGCAGTAGACTTAATGGAAGATGACAACGCTTTTGTTCTTAAAGCAGAAATCCCCGGGGTGGAACCGGACGATGTAGACATAACTGTTACCGACACTAGCATAACTTTACGCGGTAGCGTAGGCCAAGAAGAAGAAGAAAAGGCCGAAGGCTATATTCGTTCGGAGCGACGTTACGGAGAGTTTACACGGATGGTGACCCTGCCAGCGGAAATTAAGCCCAATGATGCCCAGGCCACATTCAGGAACGGTCTCTTAACCGTAACCCTTCCTAAGGCAAAGCCTGGGCGTGACCATGGTATCAAGGTTAAAATAGATCGCTTATAGTGAATGGGTTCTGGGGAGCCTGTCGATGGCCATTTTCATACGTATGAGGGGAATACTAGTCCTGCTATTATGCTCAGGATAATTTTAGGAGGCCTTGAAGGCCTCCTAAAATTGATCTTTGTTATGCTATTTTACTTGGGCTAACTCTAGAGCGTTAGCTACAGCCTCATTCCACTTTTGGGTGGTATGAGTAGCTCCGGAAACATTGTCCACCGGACTGCCGTTTGTCTCGACAAACTTGGCCGGAAGTTCTTGTTGAGCATCTACAACCTCTTTTTTAGGATAGGTGTTGTAGTTCTTGAATTCATTGTCCTCGGTGACTTCGTTTAGTTCTACCGCCTGTACCTTGTCCTCTTTGATAGTAACTAAGGCCAGTCCATATCCATGATCATCGGCCGCCGATTTGCCCAGAAATACACCGTCGAAATACTCAGTAGTAACAGCCGGGTTCGCTTTGGCCTTTTCCAAAGCTCGGGCTACGGCTTGTTTATATTTATTACTGCTGCTAGTAGCCTGGCTGAAATCATCTACTTCAGCCGAATTAGCATCAACAAACCTTTGACCCATTTCTTCGTTGGCTTGAACCGAGGGCTCATATTTATAGGTGCTAAAATCCTTTTCTACACCCATTTCGGTAATCTCTGTTAGCTCAACCTTGGTTATTTTATCGCTGTTGACTGTAACAACAGCTATGCCATAACCATGGTCGTCGGCATCGGAAATGCCAGTATAGGTTCCATTATTATAACTCCCTTGAGCAACACGCTTTTGTTGTGGTTCCTGGGTTGCATTGCAGCCGGCTACCAGGGCAACCAGTAATGCCAGTACCAGAGTTATAGTTATGTTCTTTCTCATTAGATTTACCTCTCCTCTCTCTAAACAAAACGATACAGGCCACTTGATAATTGGCACGTGATGTTTTACGCCCTAGCACCCCCTCCCAGTTTTGCCCAAGGACGAAATCACATACCCCTATCGTTATTACTATGCTATCGTGCTAGTTCGCTGTCTATGTTGTGTATAGGGCTAGTTCTGTTTTTCGCTACTTCTAGTATATACGGTTGCTAACTATTTGACAAGCCCTTTATTTAAAGTTCATAAACAGCCGCTTTTGGTTGCAAAACTTTGGCTAACATGGAAAAGACAGGCCACCTGAGTTTAACTCTCAGATGGCCTGTCGTCTACAATATAGCGAAACCTATGGTAAATTAGTAGGGTTTTGAGCGAATGATTATTTGGTGTTACGTTTATATGGTTGCTCCTACCCAGTAAGGGTAGTATGGTGTATCTGTTCTAGTACCCAAGATTCTCTTTAACAAGAATCACTTCCAGGTCTGTTTTACTCGGGCAGCGCTCAATGATCACTGTTACAGCACACATCCGCCCCGGCGAATCACAGTCATTACACCGACCGGTGACACCACAGGGGGTACCTGTATTTAAGCGCCGGGCATTTTCCGGTGCTGCTACGTTGTGGATGCGATCCAAAGCCGCCTCTAGATCCGGCACTAGCTTATTTTGGCCGCAGACCAAAATTACTTTAGGAGGACCAAATACCATGGCGGCAACACGATTGCCGACGCCATCGATATTAACCAAGCGACCGTCTTCGGTGACTGCGTTCGAGCTGGCTAAGAAAACATCAGATGTAAGCTGGCCCCGCCTTAGTTCCATCACCTGGTCCGGCGTCTCAGCCAGCCAATGCCAATATATTTTACATCCCTTGGCCTCCAACTCCGGTACCACACCCAAAGAATCAATGGTACGAGAACCGCCTACACCTACCTTTTGCCCGGGCTGGATTTCTTCTAGGATAAGCTGTTTAGCCTCGGCTGCAGTAGCCACAATACGGGTTCTGATGCCATGGTTTTCCAACGCTTTTTGTGCTGTTACCAGTCTCTCCTTCAACGGAAATCGCCCCTTTCTCGGATGTAACTACTTACATATTCCGCATAAAACGAGCTCAATCCTGCTGACGGCATCGCCAAAAATCAATCCGAGCCTTGTGTAGGGACAGGCCTCTGCGGCTGCCCGGAATTCATACCACGGGGAACGGGCTGGCACGGAGGCCGGCCCCTACGCATACCCCGTGGGGTTTACATGTTTAATCCAAAGCCTTGTGTAGGGACAGGCCTCTGTGCCTATCCGGTACCTATACCACAGGGAACGGGCCGGCACGGAGGCCGGCCCCTACGCAT
>DUNI01000252.1 GCA_012839445.1 Bacillota bacterium | reverse complement strand
GCCGGCGACGTTACCTCCGCACATTGGTCGCCTGATTCGCATCAACAATAATTTCATGCCATTGATTACAGTCAACCAGGTCTTGGAAAGGAGCGCTGGCAGGTTTGTTGCCTATTTCTATCAACACACCGGAGGCAGGCACAATCTCAAGCCGATCGCTCTCCAGGTGGCGGATAACGACTTCAGTAACTCTATTATCTCCCTTGATCTCCTCAACCACATAGCCTAATTTGATTTCCACATTATCGAGCTGAGCCAGGCGGTCTTGCAATATTTTTTCAGCACGAAAGACAGAGCGGTGAACCAAGGTAATGTTTCGCACAGAGCGTGCGAGATCGATGGTAGATTCGACGGCGGTATTGCCTCCCCCCACCACAATGATATCTTGTCCGGAAAACAGCGGGCCATCGCAGATAGCACAGTAAGTGACACCCTTATGCCGGAATTCTTTCTCGCCGGGAACACCCAACTGACGGGGACCGGCACCTGTGGCGATCAGGACTGTGCGGCTTTTGAAGTGGCTGTGGTCATCCAGATCCAGGACAAAGTCTTCCCCTTCCCGTCTGATGGCGGTGACTGTCCGCCCTCTGAGCAGGGGCACATCATAGGCCTGGAGATGGCTCTGAAATTTCGCAGTCAGTTCCGTACCGGTAATACTCTCAATACCAAGGTAGTTCTCGACTATATTGGTCTCCTTGACCTGGCCACCGACGGTGCGGCCGATAACTGCTGCAGTCAGGCCCTTTCGTCTGGCATAGATAGCGGCATTGATTCCGGCCGGGCCGGCTCCGATCACCAACAGATCGTACAGAATCTGCGGATCAGGCTGATTGTCAGCCAGCTCCAGAACACTAAGATCCAGACTGAAAGACAACCCGGATAGGGTGGGACTTGCCTGAACTGCATTCTGCTGTTTATCGATCGAGATCATATCTATCGTTAAAATACTCCTTTTTCATCTATCACCCAAGTTTAACGCTCATTTATCATAACCGGTAGGAGCACTTTTGTAGCCGTATCTTATTGCTATTGATACCTGAGTTACATAATGCTGCCTTTCGTGCTCAGTTTTCGTATTTTCTTCATATTTTTTGGTAGTTGTTACTTTATTCTGTTTAAGATAGAGCAGATAAGTAGCGAAACAGCAACTATGGCTAACCGGCAAGGACAGAACCAAAGTCAGACCGGTAATGATATAACAGAATTGATTGCTCGCTTTGCGGACAAAACGGAAAATATCTTGAAATATCGTAATGCATATTTCAAGATATCAACTGTCGAAATAAAGCCGGAATCAGATCGGTATGGGTATAATGACAAGAAAGAGAAACGAGACCAATAATGGCTGAACAGCAAGATAATAAAGACTTGGGCATAATGAGCGGTAACAGGAAAGCTGAAACCGCGGCTGAAATGACAGCCAGACGGCGTAAAAGAAATAAGCGCCGGCGGATCAGTCTTGTCGTCGCCGCTCTGGCAGTGGTAGGGCTGTTGATCTTTCTGCTGCAGCGCGAACAGAAGGCTCTGCCCAAGGTCATGACTGAAGCAGTCAAACGCGGCACAGT
>DUNI01000031.1 GCA_012839445.1 Bacillota bacterium | reverse complement strand
GCCCCTTCGGCCTTTGCACATTGAACAGTATATATTCCTATGGGACCCGGACCAAAAACAACCACTGAATCCTCGCTACCAATATTGGCCTTTTTTACCGGCCGATATGCAGAAGCAATAGGATCAATTGATGCCCCTTGATCAAAGGTCATCGTTTCCGGCATTCGGTGCAAAGTCTTTGCCGGTACCGTAACATATTCAGCAAATGCTCCATCTACATGGATTCCAGTTTCGACAATGTTTTCACATAGCGATTCCAATCCTTGGCGGCAATAAATGCACTCTCCGCAATTAATAACTAATCCAGCGGTTACTCTATCTCCAGCTTCAAAATCTTTAACACCGCTACCTACTTCTTCAATCACACCGGCAAATTCATGTCCCGGAATTAATGGCAGCGGCCACTTACTAATACCGGCAAATATGGGCATATCAGAGCCGCATATTCCAACAGCCTTTACCTTAATCAAGACGTCATTTGTTTTAGGTACTGGCTTAGGCACCTCTCTTATAACAAACTCAACTTCCTTGTTCTCCTTAATTACCGCTAACATCATAACTCCCCCTTTTCTAAATTTGGCCTCTTCCATTGATAATTTATTCATCTATTGGTCTGATATCTTACCTATAGAATAGCATAGTCTTATTAAGAAAGTCAATATTTACATTGTAATCATTGTTATATAAAATAGTTATATAAGAGGTGAACTTTATGTACTACAAGCACATCGAGAAGCCCGATTTAGCGATGGCAGTTATTGAGCAATTTCAAGCCATGATACTTGATAAGACCTTAGCTCATGGAGATAAACTACCCCCAGAAAGAGTGCTAAGCGAAAATTTCAATGTAGGCCGCTCTACAATAAGAGAAGCGATGAAAGCGCTCGAAATTGCCGGGATCATCGAAAGAAGGCAAGGCGATGGAAATTATATAACAAACAATGTTCATGAAAGCATCATTAAACAAGTGCAAATTGCATTTTCTCTGAGCAATGGAACCAAACAGGACATATACGATATCAGGTCCTTGTTAGAAGTCTACGCCTGCCATAAAGCAGCCTTGGTTGCAAATAAAAAAAGCACAGAAAAGCTATTTTCTGCGCTTGAAAAACTAAGCAAGGCTACGACTGAAGAATCACTAATAAAATATGACATGCAATTCCATTACGAAATAGCACGTATTGCCCAAAACAAACTTTTGCTCACTTTATGGGACAGCATAAACTACTTGTTCTTCAATATTCTCGAAAGATCAGACGCATTTGTTGAAGAGCATGAGGCAATTGCAAAAGCAATTGCAGAAAACAACCCAAAGGAAGCAGTAGAACACATGAAGCTACACTTGGAATACTATAATGGGTTAATCTAATGCCAGTAAGCTACTCTTGTAACTGCTAATAATAAGTAAACCATTTTAGCCCTTTTGCTAACGTAAAAGCGGGCCACTTCCTAATTAAGATTGTTGTTGTATTACTGGGGCCAACCCCTTAGATTGATTGGACGTCATTCTGTCATGCATTGGTTGGATCTATCATCCCATTTCCCCTCGTGTATTCGCCTCCTTACTTTTTATGGGAGACACGACTACGGAAATAATAAGTCCATCCAACATCAATAATATTGGTGTTGTGGCACTGGGGGCACAGTTATTATAAAATCACAACCAAGAGTTATATGGATCACTGAGCTAATAGTCTTGGCGTGCAAGAAGTACATCAAAAATCGGGTAAGAGGCTACCCATTATCCGAGTAGCCGACCTCCCACGCCACTCGTGCATACCGTTCGGTACACGGCGGTTCCTCAGTTTACGCAGTGACTTGCCAGTAATACTCCGAAAAGAATAGGAACCCAAACCCTTTAATAACGTCGTTACTAAGGGATTTGGATAGGATTGGGCTATTGGAGATTCTCCAGTAGCCTTTTCTTGTGTCTTACTCTTCAACTTTAGTACAGATTTAGAATGGGCTCTGATTCTCGTTTTGAGCATAATGTTGCTCAAAATCGGGGTAATTCATCTGCGTTTATCCCGTCGACTCCAGGGGCACCTCGGTTGGAGCTGACTTTGATGAACGCCCCAGCCCACAAGGTTTTCAACCAGGCCTTTTTCGTTGCCACTGTTGATGTTGCAAAAGTGCATTTGAAAAGCATAATGGGCACCAAGGGCCTAAACGGTAGCCTCGCCCCAGTCAACTTGGGCGGCTTCGCCGGTGTCAAACTCTAGAGGGACAAAGGCTTCTTTTTTAGGGAGCCGCATTTCTTGAACAGCGCGGCGGATGGTAGGTTCGGCTCCGGTGAAGCCATGCTCCTTTACCAACCGTTTATAGATTTGCCTAGCGTTGTGGGACTGTTTTAGTAGGTTTTCTTTTTCGTCGCGAACAAAGCATTGGCGTATGAAGTCTTTGACTTCCTGCGTCACTGTACGCAAAGCTTACGAAAGAAAG
>DUNI01000030.1 GCA_012839445.1 Bacillota bacterium | reverse complement strand
GGGGGGAGAGGCCTTCTCCCCTTAATTAGCCTAATACCTCGGCCACTACACCGGCGCCTACAGTACGACCACCCTCACGGATAGCAAAGCGCAGCCCTACTGTAGGCGCCGGTGTAGTGGCCGAGGTATTAGGCTAATTAAGGGGAGAAGGCCTCTCCCCCCTATTTATGCGCTAAGTGTAACCGACTGGCTATGAGGTGGAAGGTTGCCGATCTTTCGGGGAATTTCCACTGAGAATTGTCCGTAAGTGACCGGGGTTGGGTACTAAGCGCAGTGTAACAACACAGGTAGGGTAGACTTACTACACTTAACCTAGCCCCGGCTTGTAATCGGGCGAAGGGAGGATAAGTATGGCTCAGCAAAAAATACGCATTCGCCTTAAAGCTTATGATCATAAGCTGGTAGATCAGTCATCGCAAAAAATTGTCGAGACGGCGAAACGCACGGGAGCTTTAGTTTCTGGGCCGATTCCGTTACCGACTGAAAAAAGCATTTATACTATATTACGGGCGCCGCACAAGTATAAGGATGCGCGGGAGCAATTTGAAATGCGGGTGCACAAGCGTCTCATTGATATCTTAGAGCCCACCCCGAAGACCATAGACGCCCTCATGCGCCTGGACCTTCCCGGCGGCGTAGATATTGAAATCAAGCAGAAGTAGGGAAGGGAGGAGCAGACAACGATGAAAGGGATATTGGGCAAGAAACTGGGCATGACCCAGGTGTCCCTGGAAGACGGCACAGTTGTTCCAGTAACTGTTATCCAGGCTGGCCCTTGTGTGGTGGTGCAGAAGAAAACCGAGACCACCGACGGCTACGGTGCCTTACAGCTAGGGTTTGAGCCGTTAGCAGCAACCAAGGTTACAAAGCCGCTTCGGGGTCACTTTGATAAGAAACGTGTGCAGCCAGCTAAATACCTTCGCGAAATTAAGTTTTCCGATCCCGACTCCTTTGATGTGGGCCAGGAGATTAAAGTGGATATCTTTAGCCCTGGAGAGCGCGTACACGTAACCGGCCTGTCCAAAGGTAAGGGCTTTGCCGGCACAATTAAGCGCTACGGTGGACGCCGTGGTCCCGCAGGACACGGATCAGGTTTTCATCGGTCTCCAGGCACCTTAGCTTCGCCCCGGTCTGGCTCACGTGTTTTCCCAGGTCAAAAAATGCCTGGGCGCATGGGTTATGATCGGGTAACGGTGAGAAATTTGGAAGTAGTTCGCGCTGACACCAAACGTAACTTGTTGCTGGTAAGAGGTTCAGTGCCAGGCACGCGCGGACGGCTAGTCATTGTGCGTTCGACAGGACGCTAGCCCACGGAGAAAGGAGGATCCAAAATGCCAACGGTACCGGTATTTAACCAAAACGGCGAGACTGTCGGCGAGGTTGAGCTTTCCGATAATGTCTTTGCAGTACCTATGAATGCTGGTCTGTTACACCAAAGCATAGTGCGGTACCAGGCCAACCAGCGTCAAGGGACTGCCAGCACTAAGACAAGATCCGAAGTCTCCGGGGGCGGCAGAAAACCATGGCGCCAAAAAGGGACTGGCCGAGCTAGAGCCGGCAGCATTCGCTCACCGCTCTGGCGTCACGGTGGCATCACCTTTGGGCCCAAACCGAGATCTTTTGCTCAAAGCATGCCGCGAAAGATGCGTCGTTTGGCAGTAAAGGTGGCGCTTTCGGATAAAGTTCGAAAGGGAGAATTTGTTGTACTGGAGAACCTGGAATTGCCTGATGCTAAGACGAAGGAAATGGCCAAAGTATTAGCTAATCTAGGTGTTAAGAAGGCACTTATTATCACTGCTGATAGGGATGATCAAGTACAGCGTTCGGCTCGTAATATTCCAGGTGTGGAAATGCTACAGGCTACGAACCTAAATGTGTATGACATCTTAAAGCACGACCGCTTGATCATTACCCGAGATGCCGTGGCCCGGGTGGAGGAGGTGCTCGGCTGATGGAAGCGCGGGAAGTTTTGAAGGGGCCGGTGATCACTGAGAGATCTGCTATTCTTATGGAAGAAGGGCAGTATACATTTGAGGTGCATCCGGCAGCAACCAAAGTTGATATCAAAAATGCGGTGGAAGAAATTTTCAAAGTTAAAGTAACTCGGGTGGCTACCCTCAGGACACCAGGGAAAATGAAGCGCGTAGGCCGCTATGTCGGGCGGACCTCGGACCGCAAAAAGGCTATTGTTACTATAGCCGAGGGTCAGCGGATTCCATTCTTTGAGGGTGCCTAAGTTCGTGGAAAGGGGGGGCATCCATGCCTATCAAAATTTATAAACCCACTTCCCCGGGCCGTCGCTTTGTGACAGGGAGCACCTTCGAAGAAATCACAAAGAAGCAACCGGAGAAGTCGCTCCTTAAACCACTAAAGCGACACGGTGGGCGCAACAACAAAGGCCGTACTACGGTGCGCCACCAGGGTGGAGGCCATAAGCGACGCTACCGGGCAGTGGATTTTAAACGCGATAAAGACGGAATTCCGGCCAAAGTGGCCGCTATTGAATACGATCCCAACCGTTCAGCGCGTATAGCCTTGCTGCATTATGCCGATGGCGAAAAGCGCTATATTTTGGCCCCGATAGGATTGAATGTGGGCGATGACATTATGTCCGGCTCAGAAGCAGACATTAAACCAGGTAATGCATTGCCGCTGACTAACATTCCTGTAGGTACTACAGTGCACAATGTAGAGTTAATTCCTGGTCGGGGGGCCAAAATGGTTCGTTCGGCGGGTGCAGCTGCCCAACTCCTAGCTCGTGAAGGTAAGATGGCTACCGTTCGTCTGCCTTCCGGTGAGACAAGGATGGTTTTGGCAGCATGCAAAGCAACCGTTGGCCAAGTAGGTAATGTGGATCATGAGAATACCACTGTGGGTAAGGCTGGCCGAGGACGCTGGCTGGGCAAACGTCCATCTGTCCGCGGAGTAGTCATGAACCCAGTGGATCACCCACACGGCGGTGGCGAAGGCCGAGCTCCTGTGGGTCGCAAAGTTCAAATGACTCCTTGGGGCAAGCCAGCCCGGGGTGTCAAGACCAGAAAGAAGAACAAGCAATCAGATCGTCTAATTGTCAAAAGACGCAAGTAAGCGGGAAGGAGGTTAGGTCATGTCGCGTTCTACTAAGAAAGGCCCGTATATTCATCCTAGCCTCATGACTAAGATCAAGGCGCTTAATGAGAAACGGGAAAAGCGTGTCATCAAGACATGGTCTCGCAGTTCCACCATCTTTCCGGAGATGGTAGGACACACCATTGCTGTGCATGACGGAAGAAAACATGTCCCAGTATATATCAGCGAAGATATGGTGGGTCATAAGCTGGGCGAGTTTGCGCCGACCCGCTTCTTCAGAGGCCACGGTACTCATACCGAAAGGTCCACGGCGTTGAAGTAGAGGAGGGCAGAACATGGAAGCGAAAGCAGTTGCTCGCTACGTGCGTATTGCCCCACGGAAAGCGCGCGTGGTCATGGATCTTATTCGAGGCAAGAGTGTGCAAGAAGCGATGGGAATCTTAAGGTTTACCCCCAAGAGAGGTTCACGGATAATCGAGAAAGTGCTCGCTTCGGCTGTAGCTAATGCACAAAACAACCTCGATCTGGATCCGTCTGAACTGCACGTGGTGCGGGCTCATGTGGACGAAGGTCCAACACTAAAACGCTATCGCCCACGACGCATGGGGCAAGCATTCCCCATTTTGAAGCGTACCAGTCATATAACCGTTGTGGTCGGCGAAAAGTAAGGAGGGATAGTTGCGTGGGACAAAAAGTTAATCCCCATGGCTTGCGCCTCGGAGTTATCAAGAATTGGGAAGCGCGTTGGTTTGCCGATCGCGATTTCGCCGACCTGCTGCTCGAGGATGTCAAGATTAGGGATTATATCAAAGAAAAGACCTATCAAGCAGGGGTCTCCAGCATTCAGATAGAGCGTGTAGCCAAGCGGGTGCAAATAACCGTTTATACTGCTAAACCAGGCATGGTCATTGGCCGTGGCGGTAGCGGGGTAGAAGCTTTAAGGAAAGAATTGGAGAAGCGAACCGGTAAGCAAATTCATATTAATATCCAAGAGATTAGGACCCCCGAATTGGATGCACAGCTTGTAGCTGAAGGTATCGCCGGTCAGATTGAGCGGCGGACCTCGTATCGCCGTGCTATGAAGCAGGCTATGCAACGTTCTATGCGTGCCGGAGCAAAAGGTGTAAAAGTGATTGTCAGCGGTCGCCTAGGTGGGGCAGAAATTGCCCGGACTGAAGGTTACCGGGAAGGATCAGTACCGCTACAGACTTTGAGAGCGGACATAGATTATGGCTTTGCCGAAGCATGTACAACTTACGGACGCATTGGGGTTAAGGTTTGGATTTATAAAGGTGAAGTCTTGCCGGAAGCACCTGAGGGAAAGGTGACTGGCACGAAGAAAGAGGCGGCCGGCGAAGGAGGCAAGTAATATGCTAATGCCTAAAAGAGTTAAGTACCGCAAGCAGCACCGGCCAAAACCAAGCGGGGTGGCCAAACGAGGTACCGAGGTAGTCTTTGGTGATTACGGTTTATTGGCATTAGAAGCAGGTTGGATCACTCAGCGCCAAATAGAAGCGGCTCGTATTGCCTTGACTCGTTACATTAAGCGTGGTGGTCGGGTGTGGATCAAAGTGTTTCCTGATCGGCCCATAACGGCGAAGCCTGCTGAGACTCGCATGGGAAGTGGCAAGGGGACGCCTGAGTACTGGGTGGCAGCTGTGAAGCCAGGGCGAATTTTATTTGAGCTGGCTGGTGTAGACGAAGGAGTTTGTGCGCTGCCAGGCGCATGGCCTCCTGTGCAATCTCTTCGTCTACACCAGCCAACTCAAATAAAATTCGCCCTGGCTTCACAGCTGCCACCCAGTACTCAGGCGTCCCCTTGCCACTTCCCATGCGAGTCTCAGCAG
>DUNI01000247.1 GCA_012839445.1 Bacillota bacterium | reverse complement strand
TGCCATTCGTAAATATACTGTAGCAGTTCGCCGAAGCGTTGGTAGTGAACTCTTTCGTGCTGCCGGAGTCGATTGCTAAGTGAGTACTCCGTCTATCCTATTACAAAACCCTCGTAGGCTTGTATGTCCCTAATAACTATCACCCAGGCCTTCCAAAAAACCGGCGTAGTTCATCGGCAAGCAAGCGTGGAAGCGAATCCCTTACATCTTCAGCACTGGCAGATGATCCGATAATGTCAAGTTCCTCAAAAGTCGGACCTGAAGAAGACCAACCGGTAAAATTGATTACTCTCATAGTCCGCCCCGGTGGCGGAATAAGCACATCTAGAAGTTTATTTGTAAGATCTTCGTGATGACTTACCAAAAATACTTGACGCCTGTAATACGGACCCGTTTCTTCTGATATACCTGAGCCGTAGGCAATCTGACGTAATAGACTTGCCAACCTTGGAATCTGGTTTAGGTCAAGTGATGACGTGAAATCGTCAAATGCCAACACGTCTGCCCACAGGGTGGATTGTAGCGCTGCATTCAAAGATATCAAAGAAGCAATACCTACCAGTGATCTTTGTCCAGATGATAAGCAGCTTAGGGTGCGATCGTCTCCTGTAAAATAGCGCCATGTAGCTTGTTTTCGTATCTTTCGAGTCTCGAGCTTGGTCGGAATAAAACCTGAATCTACGTGAAGTCTCTCTAAAATACGATCGATGCTTTTCGCAAAACCTTTGCGTTTTTGCGGCGCTATTAGCTGTACCGCTCCTGTCACTGATTTTTGGTCTCCAGACTCAAATATCAAAGCATCTTTTAGGTGCTCCAGTTGGCCTTTTATGGCCTTATATTCCACATCAGACCTTCGTGCCCGGTCATCTTCATTAGCCTGCTTTTCGAAATCAATCCAAGCTTTTGTGCACAGTACAAGTCTGTCAAAAGCATTGACGCTCTCTTTTGTAGTTGGAACTTTAGTATGCACCTCTAGTTTCTCAGCAAGTGCTTCAATAGAAACCATATCATACCTCTGTTGCGAAATCGCCTGGTTTAGCTGAGGGAATGCATCTAAGATTCGAAAAAACTCTTTCGATCTTTGGATAGTCTGGCTCAGAAATCTCAAACTCGCCTCAAGTTTTGAGATTTCTTCACTTAACGCAGTTCGTTGGTCAATCTGTTTCTGAAGCCAGCTCGTCATTTGCTCATCCACGGGTGGATCTGTTTCATCCAGTGCCTTCACAGCAGACTGAAGCCAACTTAACACCTCTTCAGGAGCTCTTTCGGATGGGTCGTGCCCGCCTCTTTCTTCAGATAGCCAATCGTTGCCACTTCGCCTGATCTCCTTAAGGACATGTGCTAAACTCAGGCCGTCTTGAACTGCCGATTCATAGTGCCTCAAAGAACTCTCCGCTCGATGGCGTTGTTTGATTAACCCTTCAATTGTTACCTTTATCTGTTGATGTTCTAATTGCATCTCGTGGATTTTCTCCGTGGTCACCGCGATTTCGGTTACAGGGTCCTCATTTTTATTCCTTGCAGCAAAAAATGCACTTATCTGCTGTTGTAACGACGACTTTTTTAGCCTCATGTCTCTTTGGTGGTTTACCAGTTTTTGAAATACTTCATATAGGTCTTCTAATAGCAGCACAGTAGGTAAATCTGATGTTAACTCATGGGAAAAGGCAATGTTCGGACATTTACTGTAATCGCGCACTAGTTTTAGAAGGTTTTCTTTCCATTGCTTCCGCATCCCGCTTGCCTGTGTTGTTAGTGGTTGTTTTGGCACAGGACCTTGGAATCCATAGTCAGCAAGCACTTTGGAGATCTCTTCAGATGCCTCATCCAAAGCCGATTCAAACTCTTTAGCATGTTGGTGTCGCTCAGACTCTATCTGGTCTTTGGACTTGAATCCTGAACGGGTTACGAAGCTTTCTTCGAATTTGTCGATTAAAGACAATCCATGCTTACACGCTTCGCGAACTTCTCCTAGTGGAATTTCTGAAGCAAGTAGAAACTCCTCAAGGTGTACTTGGGCGTCTTCCTCCTCAAAAAGGTACTTGAGAATATCTTGATAGTAAAAACTGGCTCTTGCATGAAGCGGTCCAAGACTGTCATTGCCTTTGAACCAACTACTGTCATCCCATTCAACACTGCACCCTGCCCTTGAACGTTTTAGAATGGCTTCGATCTTCTCTTGTTTCGATCCAAGGCTAACAATTGCAGCGATTCTGCCGAATTTGTCATCATACGATATAAGAGGCTCCCTCTCTTTGTAATAGTGACCGGTTAACGCTAAACAAAGTGCGTCAATAAAACTGGTTTTTCCTACACCGTTAGGGCCATTAAGAAACACGATATCAGCGTCTGTGTTTACTGTCTCTTCTCCAATAAACCCTCTGAAGTTGTTTAGAGTCAAAGACTTAACTCTGACAATCCTATCGCTCATAAGATATCTCCTCTGGTTTTTTCTTAATATCCTCTAGTCTTCCTTGTACCCAGGCTTCGATCTTTTCTTTAGGTGATGACTTCTGAGTAACGCAATCTATTATGGCTGAAACCAGTTCCTGATGATCTGCAGAAAGCTTTCTTGAGCGAGCCACTTCCCGCACACGGCCGGCAAACACTTCTGATGATATAGGGTCGATTGAGGGGCCCAGCTGATCTGAAGCCAAGTTAAGCACAATACCAGTAACGACTTCTTCAACATCCTCTTGTGATACAAATATGACAGCAAATTCACCCCTACTCCAGTCTTGGTCACTTGGCAAAGTCTGAACATTAAACTTAAGACTGTCCTCAGACGGTGTGGAAACCAGACAGTAAATTGGAATCTCTAATCCTAATTGTTCAAGGTAATCTCCCATAATATGCATGATGTTTCCAAGCAGTGACTTTATCGTATGATTGAGGTCAGAGGAATTTTGGCTACTATCAGCTACATCATAAAGCCTGATTAAGCATTCGAGTTCCGGTTCCCGACCAGTAGTCTCTACATTACGTAGATGCACAACAGCTGCAATATCAGAGATATACAACTCCTTAAATTCCAAAATTGTATCATCTGAAATGCCAAAAACCAAAGGTGGATCCATAGAACACTTTGTTGTACAAACAATCTCTTCTTTAGCAGTAACATGAGATTTACCTGTGGCCTGTTCCATTTAAATCCCTCCTGATACGCCCTCTGTTTCGAACTCGCTGCTTTGACCTATCTATAACCAGACTTGGAAACAACAGTTTCTGCCTCAGGGTTTCCCGAAGTTCAGCCATATCTGCAGGTTTCCGATTACCTCGGCCCAAAAGATCAAGGAAACTAAGTTGATATACAGAAAAGTACTTAACTCGCTTTGTACCACCTATCGATGCATTAGAATTTTTCTCTAATCGAACTCGTACTCTCTTGGGACTAAAATCGCCATCTATCACAACCTGTACTATAAAGTTATAGTCACCCAACTCCCCCCAAATTTGCTCTCCTGCCTGGAACAATGATTCACGGTGTGATAGCACAAGCAGGCTCTTATGGACAGAATCACGGCCAAAAGAAAACTTAAGTCCCAATCCCAGCGACGGGGATAACTTAATAATCTTCTTAAGTTCAGCCCAACTTTGCCTCCCCTGTTTTGCTTTGTTTTGAGAACCCAAGAGGTAGACAAGAGTAAAATATGACGAGATGATTATCCCTTTTTCCTTTAAGGAAGCATACCATCCACAGCGAAACGGCAAACGCCGGTGTCTAATATGCCATATATGCTCAGACAAAACAGAAGAGTTCTCCCTGCAGATGTCAAGATATTCGGAAAAGCGGCCAAAGAGCCGTTCGGATGCAGGATTAGAATTTGAATCTGGTAACAACCAATTTCTAATCTCATTTAATAATACATCTGCGCAAGAAATGCTAGACAATAGCAGATAGTAAAACGAAGAACCATAAGATAACCAGTCTCTCGTGAGAAGACGCCAAAACACCGCCTTGTAAACGTATTTCCAAAACTCATCGGCGGGCAAACAGGCATTCAATTCTTTCCCAAATAAAGGAGCATCTCTAGGTGTGAAACAGTTTCCCGACTCCACAATAGATTTAACACTAGTTCCATTTGCTCCGCTTGCATTTGCATAAGCTGTTAACACTTGCTTTTGCTCAAAAGTTAAATCCTCGTATGCATGTACAAAGACCGCGTTCGGTGCTTTCCAACAATCTTCTTCCGACTTGCTTATATTGTGGGTATGTTTATTGTTAGGCGAATCTAGTTCAAATTCTTCAAGAACTTGTAATACTGTGTGTCGAACCTGGGGTTCAGGACTACCAAACCCGGAGAAGACAATATTCTTACATCTTAACCGATCCCTTAATAAGTCTCGGCCCCATTGCCTATTACCCCAATGCTGCAGTTGCCGTTCAGTTAACAATATACTCTCACAAATTCTATCCTTACAGGGTCCTTCCAGATCTGATGCACACCCATTAATATGGTAGACTTTTAGCTGAACTGGTTGGGTGCTCTGCTGCCGTATACCGGCCACAGCTCTATAGTGCTGTAAGTTACTTATACTATACTTTTCACTAACGTAATCAGAGTCCAGAGACTCTTGATAGGCTCTTTCCAGGCAGATATCGTAATTGGATGTGATTACTTCCTCGATCACTGACTCGCGAACTAGGTATGCAATGTACCGGTGCGCTTTAGTAATTTCAAGACCGGTAAAATCCTGAATCCTCAGGACCTTTAATACTAGCTCCTTGAGTTTGCCTTGGTCCCACAAATACTCCTCGCAAACTTCTGCGAGGCCCCTTTTATTTCCACATGATTTCTTGGGATTACCACAACAGGATTTATTGCCTATACGGCATCCAGACTTTGCTGAAAGTTCTTTCAGGAGTTGACGACAAACAGAGCATGTCATTTCGCCAGTGCCTGCAATGTTCTTCCCGTTGGGCCCTTTGCTCTCAAGCGATAGTCCAGCACCTAGAAATGGAATGACGCCACCAAGGATAATTCGATCAATAAGCCTGAGGAGTTTTGTTTCAGACTTTGCTAAATTAGGCAGTGATGATTTCGTTAACCGGTCCTTATTCTTGTCCCTAGATACCGTTTTGGTTTGACGCTCAAAGCTAGATATCGGTATTAGTTCGAGTTGCGTGGCCATCCCCTAACCCCCCATAATCTGGGCATTTGCGGTAATTGCGTTAATTATGACATAACGATTAATTCTACTTTGTTATGTCCAAATCCTTCCTATACAGGATAAGGTTAGGTTGGTATGGTTTGCGATATCCCAGCCGGAACCCCGCAATAGAGGGATCATCAGGCCTTTTTTAATCATGGTTC
>DUNI01000246.1 GCA_012839445.1 Bacillota bacterium | reverse complement strand
TCTTAGGGCCATACTGGAAAACATCGGCTATATTGTGGAATGGAACAATGAATATAGAGCTGTAATTATAGTTTCACAAAATTAAGCAGAAGGCAAACATGTAGTGATGATAGGGATTGCACGAAATTGCGACGTGCAGTCCCATTTCTAAATAAATATTTCCGTTTTGAGTTGGCATAACAATTATAACCACTGGAAAAACAAAAGAGAGGAGATAAGAATGTTATATGTATATAAGAGAAAGTTTACTAAAACTGCAAGGTTTTTAAGGCGCTTTTTAGCGGCTGTTATTGCCGCAATTTTTGTGCTGTCAGGTGGGCTATTGGGTCCTATGCCGGTCAGGGCAGAGGGGGTGAAAACCTATACATGGGTAGGACCTGAAGAAGGTGGATATTGGCATACGCCCGGTAATTGGGAGACAGCGCCGGGGGTGCCGGCAACAGAACTGCCTGGTGAAGGGGATACGGTTGTTATTTCAGGACCTACTACTGTGGTGGAAAGTGTCTACGACACCAACAGGGTGATACTGCAGTGTGCAGGGAATTTGACCGTGTCTGGCGGCGTTCTTAATACCACCAGTGCTTCGACAATTTCCGGCAAACTGGTGAACAACGGGAAGGTGACCATAGAAGGTGCATCCGGTTCCCTTACTCTCAGCGGTGGCGGCGAAGGGTCTGGTGGTTTTGATGTTGGAGGCGGGAAAAAACTGAAGTTCACCGGCGGAATCTTTACGGTTGACGGGAACATCAATGACACAGGAAACAGTGCCAGCCTAGAGGTATCAGGCGCAGGAACAAAAGTTTCTTTCAACGGCTCATATAACATCATTGGCGGTACAACGGTTGGAATAGGTGCTGTGGTAGAGTTGAAAGGTATAGTCAATTCAGTGGGGACTTTTACCAATAACGGATATGCGGAGTTTCATAAGAATGTAACCATTGCGACTCTTAAGCTTGATGGTGTTAATAGTAATATTCATGGTGTTGGCGTGCAGGATATCATCCTCACAGGGCCAGAAGGGGTCCATACAGGAACACATACTTTCACAGGAGGAAGAATATCTGGCTACTGGGATCTTATAGTTAACAAAAATGCGACTTTGGAGATAAGCTCTACCTCCAACAAGTGGCTGGACCGCCCTCTTGTAAACAATGGAACAGTCATTTTCACAGGGAACCCCCCGACTGTCAGCGAAAATATTTCTTTCCAGAACAATGGGCTTGTTTCGATTAAGAGCGACTGCAGTAAAGATCTGACTATAGCCAAGTACTCTCAGACTGCAGATGAGGAAGCAGATGGGAAATTAGAGTTTGAGATACAACGCATCTCGGACAGCTGGAAATTCGCAGCGCTAAAGACGTCTACTCCGTCTTTCGGCGGAACGCTCAAATTAACCTTTAATGGGGGAGCTCCTGAAGCAGGAGATTCCTTCGATCTGATTACCTACAGCACCAAACCGACTTCGCTTTTTTCCAGCGTGACCAGCGGTGTTGCAGGTATATCCTTTCAAGAGATATATCATGACGACAAACTTACTGTGGTTGCAACACAGGAAGGAAAAGTGATGAAGCCGACGGCTTCGCCGCCTGCGTATTATTACGGCGCACCTCAGAACATTACGCTAGCTACGATAACTCCGGGAGCAACCATTTACTATACGACAGATGAAAGCGACCCTACAACAGCCAGTACTCAATATACGGGACCAATAGCAGTTTCAACCGAGATGACCATCAAGGCTATTGCAGTAAAAGAGGGTTTGGAGAATAGCGACATAGAGGGATTCCACTATGACATACTTTATGCCGGCGGTGAAGGAACGGCGGAGAATCCTTACAAAATTGCTACGGCACAGCATCTCGACAATGTAGGTTACTATCCGGATGCCTATTTCGAGCAGACAGCAGATATTGATTTGGATGTTGCACCCTACAACGTTGACGAGGGTTGGGAGCCAATCGGCAATGACGTGGATCCGTTCACGGGTGTTTATAATGGCAACGGAAAAACCATAAACAACCTTTTCATCAACCGGGTTGGCCCACCGAGTGTATACAAAACTAACATAGGTTTGTTTGGCGATGTCAGAGGAGCCACAATCGAGAACGTGAAGTTACAGAATGTTAATGTGACCGGCGATTCCTGCGTCGGCAGTCTGGCCGGTTCTATTAGCGGAAGCGCAAAGATAGAATCATGCTCTGCTGTTGATGCAGATGATGATGTAGATGTTTTAGGAATACAGGATATCGGCGGACTTGTGGGAGAATGCAAAAACAACAGCGTGATAAAGGACTCCAGTACTGCCATGGAGGTGAAGCTCAAAGCTGGCAGTGCACTTACCTCCGGCGGCCTAGCGGGTTCAGTCGATTCCGGCGGTTTAATTGACTCATGCTACGCCACAGGTAAGGTAACGGCAAACTGCACCGATGGCATTGGGGGCGGTCTGATTGGAAGCTGTTCAGGTATGACCACCAAGATAACCAAATCCTACTCCACGGGCAATGTCTTGGGCACCCGATATTTGGGCGGTTTGGCAGGCCAGATTTACGATTCTGCCTCTATTACTGAATGCTATTCCACGGGCGATGTAACAGGCACAGAGTTCCGTGTGGGCGGGCTGGTGGGCCGGGCAGGCAGAGCTAACATAGAAGATTGCTATTCCACAGGTGCTGTTTCGGGAACTCAGTTTGTAGGTGGCCTGGTGGGAGAGGAAGACGATGTTGAGACCAAGATAAAGCGGTGCTACTCTGAGAGTTTCGTCTTGGGTACGGAAAACGTGGGCGGTTTAGTGGGTATGACCTACATTAACTCCGTTACGGAGGAATCCTATTCCGCAGGTGGTGTTACAGGCAGCGTTTTGTCCTACCAGACCACCTA
>DUNI01000245.1 GCA_012839445.1 Bacillota bacterium | reverse complement strand
TGGGTTTTTCCGGCTATATGGATTTGGATTTTCCCCGCAGTTACGGCTTTGACGGGATTGCCGTAGCTTTGATCGCTCGTAACAACCCTTATGGCATTATCTTTTCTGCTATCTTGTTTGCTTTTCTCAAACGGGGAGCGGAAGGAGTACAGACCCTTCTTAATGTACCTATGGATACGGTAGTTATCCTTCAAGCCCTAATGATACTGTCTATTGTAATTATTAACAAGGTGATTGAGGATTACCTAAAACGGTTGGCTCACAAGGAGGTGGCCAAGGGTGTTTCTGACCGAGCTATTGGCGTCGAGCTTTAGAATGGGGGTACCGATACTGTTGGTGGCGCTGGGTGCTGTGTTCTCCGAGAGGAGCGGTGTAGTTAACATCGGTTTAGAAGGGATGATGGTTGTCGGATCGTTTTGGGGTGCGCTGGGAGCCTATTTATGGGGCCCGGTCGGCGGCTTCGTACTGGCTATTATAGCCGGCCTCGTTCTGGCTCTCATACATGCCCTGGCTGCCGTCACGTTTCGAGTGGAACATGTGGTAAGCGGTGTGGCCCTAAATATACTGGCGTACGGTAGCAGCCGTTTTATGAGCCAGGCAATCTTTAAGA
The DNA here is from genome assembly GCA_012839445.1 of Bacillota bacterium. Taxonomy (GTDB): domain Bacteria; phylum Bacillota; class DTU030; order DUMP01; family DUMP01; genus DUNI01. The sequence continues at coordinate 1,618 of DUNI01000245.1, read as the reverse complement.
TGGCTACCACCAGTCCGCACGTGTCCGGACTACCAAAGATTACCATCCCCGGCCTGGCGAGTATCCCGGCTTTAGCACCGCTGGTGCAGGATTTATCTCCTATTATCATCTTGGCAGTATTGTTAGTGCCGGTTTCGGTCTTTGTGCTGGAGCGCACAGTGTTTGGGTTGCGCTTAAGGTCGGTGGGTGAAAACCCTTTAGCGGCCGATACCTTAGGCATTAATGTTTACGGTCTGAAGTATGCTGGTGTGCTTATTAGCGGAGCTTTGGCCGGTATTGCCGGTGCCTATCTCGCTATCGAGCACACAGGAATGTACGTGGAAGGGATGACTCAAGGTAAAGGATTCATTGCTTTGGCAGCAATGATTTTTGGCAACTGGTCGCCCAAAGGTGCGCTCTGGGCTGCTTTGTTGTTTGGTTTTGCCGAGGCCTTGAGTTTTCGGGTAGTGGACAATAGCCTTATACCGTACCAATTTATTAAAATGTTACCTTATGTACTAACGGTGTTGGTGTTGGGCGGTGTGGTACGCCGGGCCGAACCACCGGCAGCCTCCGGTGTGCCTTATGAACGAAATGCTGGATAAATTTATGTGCCACTCGAGTAGGTAATTTTAGGAAGGGGGCGCACAGAAAAAGTAATGGGACATAACAAGAGAAAGTATAGCTTAATGGTAGTTGATGATGAAGCCATGGTGCGCCGTTTTGTCCGGTATGTAGTTAACAAACATTTGCCGGAGTTAGAAATTATCGGCGAAGCAGCTAATGGTGTTGAGGCGGTACAAAAAGCTCTAGAATATAAACCGGATATTTTTCTTACTGACATTCGGATGCCTAAAATGGACGGACTTGACGCCGCTCGGAGAGTAATTGAGGTATTGCCTCACACCCAGGTGGTTTTTCTAACTGCTTATGAAGAGTTCGACTATGCTAAAGAGGCTCTTAACCTGAAAGCAGAAGAGTATTTGGTAAAACCCATTCGACCGCAGAATCTAATAGAGGTGTTACAAAGGTGTATAAGTAAAGTTCAGCAACAAGGTCTCTATGCCACTATGCTGGTGACGATAAATTCCCTATTTGCTGAGAGCCAGGGTTACTTAAGAGCCCACTTCGCCGAAGAACTTTTGCAGGGGAATATAGACTCAAAGCGGCAATACTTTCGCATGGCATCCCTGGCTGGATATGAAACCATACCGGACTTGATTGCGGTAGTGGAGATTGATGATGATATTGGCGATGGTAATCCGCTGTCTTGCGTGGCCGAAATCAAGACCATAATAGAAGATCAGCAGCTAAGTAACGACGAAAAGTTGTTTGTGTACCATCAGAAACCGGGTACATTTGTCTGTTTCTTAAAAATAAGGGCGTCATCGGAAGAAGCTGCTGTGGCCATGGCAAAGATGTGGGCATCGAAAATCCAGACGCATATCAAGGCCAAAACAGGTATGAGCGTAACCATAGGTATTGGCAGCTGGGTTCAAGAATTAACTTCGGTGCCCATGTCTTACTAGGCGGCCAACGTAGCCAAGAGTTATCGTTTTATTAAAGGGCCCGGTCAGATATGGTCCCTGTTGGATGTAAATTATCAAGAGAGTCCTAATGTCTTGCCTCTTTTACCTTG
>DUNI01000244.1 GCA_012839445.1 Bacillota bacterium | reverse complement strand
CAAGCTCAAGATGATGATATCTGCCGGTTATTGCGTCCAACAAGAACTTTATAGTTGCCTATTATAAAAGCGTGGGGTTCGCTTTCTGGGGGTACTTTGTCTTGCTTGCGGCGGTGTGTTGTCTTTTTCTTGATATACCCTTCTTTTTCCAGTTCGATCTTTATTTCTTCTAAATCAGGCAAGGTACTTGCTTCCTCTAAAGCTACTAAAACGCTTTCTAAGTAGGCTAGTTCGGCCTCGTCTCGTTTTTTCTGGCGCCTTGCTACTGTACGGGTTTTCTTGGCTTTGGTATAGCGATGGAAGTAACGCTGAGCGTTTTCTACCGGAGTGAGGGCTGGATCAAGAGGAACCAGAACTTCGGCTTCTGGATTATCCCAGTCTTCAAGTTTTACTTCGGTTTGACCCAGGGTTGGTAACTGATAGGCATGGGCCAGTAGAAGCTCTCCAAATTTCCGGTACCGGTCAGCTTTTCCGGCACTTTGAAAAGCTTCAATATGAAGGGAACGTTTTTTTTCAACCCGTTCAATTTCATGGCGTAATTTTGTCGATAGGCTTTGGTACAAGGCCGCAAACTGCATTTCTTTTTCCTTAGCTCCGAAGTAGTAATCCAGTGCTGCGCTCATAGTGGGGAAGTGCTTAACCGGTAGGCGAGCATAGCGGACAAGGGGTAAGGGGGCCACGGCCACCGCCTGTCCTTGATTCTCGAAGTAAATCATCGGTTCAAAATTAGCTTCCAAAAGTTTTTCTCGTAGGGCAGTTGTCTCCTGCCATAAAGGTACTAATTCACTCCTTGAGGCTGTTCTAACATTCAAGCTTTCTGGAAGCTGTGCTCTAGCCACAAGTTCTTCAGCCCACTTGGGGCTAAGACCGGCCACAGTGGACAATAGTGCTTTGGCTGGGCGCTGACCTTCTTTTGCCAGCCGGGAATAAAAATCCAGTTCAGTAAGGTCAGAAAGATGCAACTTGTTCTGTGGTGGCGGACTTTTATATAAGAGCCCAGGAAGAACTTGGCGGTACCGGCTCATGGTAGGGGTAATGGGCTTAATGGCTGCCATGATAGTGTTATCTTTACTGTTGACCACTATAATGTTGCTATGTCTTCCCATGGTTTCAACAATGAGCAGCAGCTCGCGTTCGTCTCCCAACTCGTCACGTCTGGCAAAGTGAAAATGTATGATGCGTTCACTCTCTGGCCTGGTAAGGCGCTCTAACCTCGAACCTTCTAGATGACGACGCAAGTACATGCAAAAGTTTGGAGGTTGGGCAGGGTTAGTATACGAAGCCGTAGTTAGGTGCAGACGTGCTCGCTCTGGGTGGGCGGAAATAAATAGACGTACGTTGCCTTGTTGGCCGCGCATGGTAATTACTATTTCCAGTGGGCTTGGTTGATGAACACGTACAACTCGGTTGCCTATCAGCCCTTCCAGCTCAGGCATGAGGGCTGTTAAGGTAATGGCATCAAAGGCCATAAACATCATCCTTTATGTTTGTTACGCTTCCAGTATACCTTTGGGTTGAAGGCGGGTCAATTAAGGCGCATTGACTTTGCGCATTTTTTCAGAGATGCAGGCATAGGGATTCTTTAGCAAAAGCCGTCATAAAATTCTATTAGGCCATTTGAAACATAAAAGGAGGCCGACACATTGCAACCATGGCATGTCCAATCTATAGCTGAAATTGTGACCGTCCTTAAAACTCACAGTGTCACCGGCTTGGACCCTTCCCGGGCCAAGGAGCGTCTCCTGGACGTAGGCCCCAATGTTATTCCTACCCAGGGGGCTAAAACCATGTGGGAGGTATTACAAGACCAGTTCCGGGATTTTATGGTAATGGTTTTGCTAATAGCGGCGATTTTATCGGCGCTTCTTACCGAATGGAGCGATGCATTGGCTATCATAGCCATTGTTATGGTAAATGCAGTGTTAGGCTTTCTTCAGGAGTACCGGGCCGAACGTTCGTTAATGGCCCTGAACCAATTAGCTGCTCCGCGTGCATGTTGTCGAAGGGGAGTTTTGACCACCGAAGTTCCAGCGGCAGAAGTGGTACCGGGTGACTTGATAGTTTTAACTGCCGGCGATAGAGTTCCTGCTGATGCCCGTTTAGTAAAGTGCTGGGGTTTACAGTGCGATGAATCGTCGCTTACGGGGGAATCTGTACCGGTGGCTAAAGAATTAACCACATTGTCTGGCGACACCGTATTGGCTGAGCGGCGGAATATGGTGTTTGCCGGTACTTTAGTTACCAGGGGCAAGGCGGAAGCGCTGGTGGTGGCAACTGGACTGAAAACAGAAACCGGTCATATTGCCAGACTTCTTGGGCGGCGCGAACGGGAGCAGACACCGTTACAGCGGCGGTTGGATCATCTAGGACGGGTTTTGGTAGTTGGATGCTTAGCAGCATGTGCTGCTGTAGTTGCTTTGGGGCTTAAGCGAGGCGGTTCACCATTGGAACTGGCTATGGCAGGGATTAGCCTGGCCGTGGCTGCTATTCCGGAGGGTTTGCCGGCTGTTGTTACTCTATCTTTGGCCGTGGGTGTACAGCGCATGGCCAAGCGACGAGCCATAGTCCGAGCTTTACCGGCAGTGGAAACCTTAGGATGCGCTTCGGTGATTTGTGCCGATAAGACTGGGACTTTGACCGAAAACAAAATGACTGTGCGGGAGATCAGAGCTCAAGACCATGGCCTTTTACTCACCTTGGCTGCATTGTGTAATGATGCTTCCCTTAGGCGACGGGAGATAGAAGTGGTGGATCTTTGGCGAGGCCGCAGCCGCCTCCAAAAAGACCTTTGGACGGCCCTGGGTGATCCTACTGAAGTGGCGTTAGTAGTAAAGGCAGCCGAAGCCGGTTTAATTCGTGGGGTTTTAGAACAGAAATACCCGCGATTAGGGGAAGTGCCGTTTGATTCAGAACGCAAGCGTATGAGTACAGTGCACCGCTATCAGGGCAGTGTCCGTGTAGTAGTAAAAGGAGCGCCCGACATTGTCCTGGATCGTTGTACCCGGGTTTATAATGGGCCCAAGAGCGTACAGCTTCTACCTAGAAAAGATAAGGAACGGTGGTTAAACGAGAACGAAAATATGGCTTCTAGAGCTTTGCGTGTGCTAGCTGTCGCTTACCGCGATCTATCGTCCTTTTCCGGACATCCTAGCCCTGAATTAGAACAAGATTTGACCTTAGTTGGGCTGGTGGGGCTTAACGATCCACCACGGCCAGAGGTAAAAGAAGCCATTGCTAGTTGTCACCGCGCCGGAATGCGTACTATAATGATCACTGGTGATCATCGCAGTACCGCAGTGGCTGTGGCTAAAGAACTGGGTTTATTTGGTGAGGGTGGAGTAGCTACCGGTAGCGACCTGGATAACTGGAGCCAGTTAGAACTAGAAGAGCGGTCCCAAAAAATAAGTGTTTACGCACGTGTAAGTCCTCGCCACAAGCTGCGTATTGTGCGCGCGCTTAAGCGACGAGGGGAGGTTGTAGCCATGACCGGCGACGGTATTAACGATGCGCCGGCTATGAGAGAAGCAGATATCGGTGTGGCCATGGGGGGCACCGGTACCGATGTGGCGCGTGAGACTGCGGCTATGGTGATTGAAGACGACAACTTTGTTACCATTGTGGCGGCTGTAGAAGAAGGTCGTGCTATTTACGATAATATTAGGAAATTCATCCGCTATTTATTAGCCAGCAATACCGGCGAAGTGGTGACTATGTTTTTGGCAGCGCTGCTGGGCTTGCCTTTACCACTGCTACCCATTCAAATCTTATGGGTGAATCTTCTTACTGACGGCCTGCCGGCCCTAGCTCTTGGTTTTGATCCGCCGGCTGGGGATATTATGGAGCGACCGCCACGTAAAAAAAACGAGAGTGTTTTTTCCCGTGGGTTAGCTAACAAGATTGTCTTTCGGGGATTGAGCATGGGGCTACTTACCGTAGTAGTATTTATTCTCGGTCTAAGAAGCGGTAACCTGGCTTTGGCTCGCACCTTGGCTTTTACAGTGTTAGTATTGCAACAGTTGTTTCATGTTCTGGAGTGTAGAAGCGAGATCCAATCTGTCTTTGCTGTGGGGATTTTGGGCAACCCTTATTTGCTAGTGGCGGTGGCAGTTTCTTTTGGGCTGCAATTACTGGTTATGTACCATCCTTTTTTACAGCGGGTGTTTGTTACTATCCCTTTGACGCTAGAAGAATGGGGACTCATGTTTTTGGTTGCCAGTTTCCGCTTATTGGGCGAAGGTCTTCTGTGGGCCTTTCGGTGGACAGAACGACATCAGCTTGATATAATGAAAAATAATACTTGAAAGTAGGGCGTAGGACGTGCATTTTGCTAAATTTCACGGTTTAGGTAACGATTTTATCCTCACAGAAGGATTACCTGTCTCTAACGAGGCGGGATTAAGAAGCTTAGCACGTTATGTTTGTGACCGGCATTTTGGCGTAGGTGCCGACGGGTTAATTCTGGTGCTACCAGGAAATGAGGCACCGTTTAGAATGCGTATTTTGAACTCTGATGGCAGTGAGGCTGAAATGTGCGGCAATGGCATTCGCTGTTTTGCCAAATTCGTGTATGAACGCGGACTTACTCAACAGACGGAATTTGAGGTTGAAACTTTGGCCGGTATTATTCGGCCTCGGCTTGTTTTGACTGACAATCAGGTAACCGAGGTGTGTGTTAACATGGGACAACCGCGGCTTAATGCCGCCGATATTCCAGTAACTGGCTATGGAGATGGGCCGGTAACTAACGCTGAACTAATGGTTGGCGATACACCTTTTAAGTTTACCGCTGTTTCCATGGGCAACCCTCACATAGTAATAAAAGTGGATGACTTGGAACATATTCCCTGGCGGGAAATCGGGCCCCAAATGGAGCTACACCCGGCTTTTCCCAATAAGACTAACGTGGAATTTGTTGAGCAGGTAGGACCAGACCGGTTGCGAGTCAAAGTATGGGAGCGAGGAGCCGGACCAACCTTAGCTTGCGGTACCGGAGCCTGTGCTGTGGCAGTAGCCTTTACTTTAAACGGGTTGGTGGAACGCAAAGCCACTATAGAATTACCGGGCGGAGAGCTGTTTGTTAAATGGGGCCAAGACAACCATGTATATATGACCGGGCCTGCCACACACGTTTTTGATGGCAAGCTGCAGTTGGACTCCATGGTGACTCTATAATGTAGTGTTGCTTTAGAGGTACAAGAAACCTATTTAGAAGAACCTATACCTACAAAGGAAAGCATAAAGGGAGGATAATACATGATTAAACGTGCACAGCGTATTGCTGCTATTCCACCATATTTGTTTGCGGAAATTGACAAGCTAAAGGCTCAGGCTAAGGCTCGAGGAGTAGATGTAATTGATTTAGGCATCGGCGATCCTGATCAACCTACACCTGAACACGTGATCCAAGCACTTAACGAGTCAGCAAGTGACCCAGCCAACCATCGCTATCCCCCTTACGAAGGTTTGCCTGAGTTTAAACAAGCAGTGGCAGACTGGTATAACGAGCGTTATGGTGTAGAGCTGGATCCGGAAACAGAAGTGATGGCTCTAATTGGATCTAAGGAAGGTATCGCTCATATATGCTGGGCTTTTGTGGATCCAGGCGACGTTACTTTAGTGCCTGATCCAGCATACCCGGTTTATCGTACCGGCACATTGCTAGCCGGTGGAGAACCTCATGCATTGCCGTTGAAAGCGGAAAATGGTTTCCTTCCGAATTACAATGATATTGATCCAACAGTGGCTAAGAAAGCAAAACTGCTGTTTATGAATTATCCTAATAACCCGACGGCTGCGGTGGCATCACCGGAGTTTTTTGCCGAGACAGTGGATTTTGCCCGCCAAAATGACATTGTTGTCTGCCATGATTTTGCTTATTGTGAAACTACTTTTGACGGCTATCGCGCTCCCAGTTTCCTTGCTACACCAGGTGCAAAAGAGGTGGGCATCGAGTTCAATTCTTTATCCAAGCCTTATAATATGACCGGATGGAGAATTGGCTTTGCGGTGGGTAACAAAGATGTACTGGCTGCCTTGTCGATTATTAAAACCAATATCGATTCCGGTGTCTTTAATGCTGTCCAATACGCCGCTATCCAGGCTTTAACCGGGCCACAAGATGGAATTGACCGTATGAACAAGATGTATAGCAGTCGTCGTGATGCTATCGTCAACGGCTTAAATAGCTTGGGGTGGGATCTAAAACCCACCAAAGGTACATTCTACGTCTGGGCACCGGTTCCGGAAGGTTATAGCTCAAAGGATTTTTGTGCTTTACTATTGGAAAAGGCGGGCGTCAATGTGGCCCCCGGTAACGGCTATGGTGAATACGGGGAAGGGTTTTTCCGCATTGCCCTTACTGTGGACGAACAGCGGATGCAAGAAGCTGTAGATCGTATGAGAGAACACGGTATTTTCTTTACAAGGAAGCGATAACTGTGCATAGCATGACCGGTTTTGGCCGGGGCTCTGCATGTGTTGGCACCAGGACTTTCTCTGTAGAAATCCGGACCCTAAACCATCGTTTTGCCGAATATAGCCTTCATTTACCACGGGAACTGGGTGAATGGGAAGAACGTATTCGCCGCAGGCTGTCGGCGGCACTGGCCCGCGGCCGCATAGAAGTTTGGGTAAACATTCGCGGGGAGAGCTGGCCTAAAGCGGTCCGAGTGGATACAAAATTAGCTGAGGCTTATTTGCAAGCTGCCCAGTCTGTGGCTGCAGAATTCGATCTTAGTTTTGATGTTACGCCGGCTATTATTTTGCGTTTGCCGGAAGTGGTTGTCGTAGAAGAACAGGAAGTGGACTTGGAGCAGTGGTGGCCAGCCTGTTCCGATGCATTAGATGTTGCCCTGAATAAGGTTATAGCCATGCGACAGCGCGAAGGTATGGCGCTCAAAGAAGATATACTACACCGACTGACTTTACTTAATCAGCTCACGAAAGATATTCAATCTGAGGCTGAGGCAGTACCACAAATTTATCAGAATAAGCTACAGGAAAGATTGGCCACAATAGGTGCAGAGGGTATTCTTGATGAGATGAGGCTGGCCCAAGAAGTGGTACTAATGGCTGAACGAGCCGACATAAATGAAGAAGTGGTGCGACTGTTTAGTCATCTAGAACAGTTGCAAGCTGCTCTAGAGATGAACGAACCTATCGGTCGCCGGTTGGAATTTTTACTGCAAGAGGCGAACCGAGAAGTGAACACCATTGGCTCTAAAGCGCAGAATAAAAAAATAAGTGCTTTAGTAGTGCAGTGCAAAGCTGAATTGGAAAAAATACGAGAGCAAGCCCAGAACATAGAGTAAGGCTTGATAAGCCTGCTCTGAAGGAGGACTTTTCATGGCCATAAAACTCATTAACATTGGTTTTGGCAACATTGTTTCAGCTAATCGGATAGTAGCAATTGTTAGCCCGGATTCAGCGCCAATTAAGCGGATTGTACAGGAAGCACGGGATCGCGGGATGTTGATCGATGCTACCTATGGGCGCCGGACCAGGGCAGTGATTATCATGGACAGCGATCATGTGATTCTTTCAGCTGTACAACCGGAAACAGTGGCGAACCGCTTAGGGGATCGGTCTTCGGCAATGGAAGACAACAGTGATCTTGAAGAGTAGGGAGTGAGAGACCGATGCCTCAAGGTTTGCTTATGGTATTGTCAGGACCGTCCGGCTGCGGCAAGGGGACGGTCTGTGACTTATTACGTCAGCGCAACCCAAATCTTACGTACTCAATTTCTGCTACTACCAGGAAACCCCGTCCGGGAGAACAAGACGGGGTTAACTATAGGTTTTTTACCAGGGAGCAATTTAAGCGTCAGATTAAGGAAGACGGATTTCTAGAGTGGGCTGAAGTGTACGGAAACTTGTATGGGACCCCGCGTACTTGGGTAGAAGAGAAATTGGCAGCAGGAAAAAATGTGTTACTGGAGATTGATACTCAGGGAGCTATGCAGGTAAAAGCCAGTTATCCTGCTGGGATTTTACTTTTTCTGTTGCCACCTAATATGGAAGAATTGAGGCGACGTATTGACGGGCGGGGCACCGAAGGCGCCGAAGAAAAGGAGCGCCGTCTTCAGGCGGCCAGACAGGAAATAGCCCAAATTAGAAATTACGATTATTTGGTTGTTAACGATGAGGTACAGCAAGCGGTCCTAAGAATTGAAGCTATTTTGCTGGCCGAGCAAGGCCGTATCAGTCGCTATAGTGAACAAGAACTCAAGGTATTGCTGGGGGGATAAACATGAAAGGACCTCATTTAGCCGCGTTGCGGCAGCGAATTCCGAACAAGTACCTCCTAGTGGCGGTAGCATCTAAGAGAGCTCGCCAGCTAATGGGTGGTGCAACTCCACTCCTGAACGATATACAAGGTAAAGCAGTAACTGTAGCTCTACAAGAGATAGCAAACGAGGCCATTGTTCCTGTGACGGAATCAGAAAGCCAAGAAAAGTAGGGGTGGCAACCATGACCGGGAAAACTATAATTCTAGGGGTTACCGGCGGAATTGCCGCCTACAAAGCAGCGGAGATTGCGAGCTCGCTAACCCGGCACGGTTGTAATGTTAAGGTTGTTATGACAGAAGGTGCGACTCATTTTGTGGCACCGCTTACTTTTCAGACCTTAAGCCGGCAGCCGGTGGTGGTGGATATGTTTGCTGCGCCAAAGAAGTGGGATGTAGCCCATGTTTCCTATGCTCAGGCGGCTGACCTTATAATAATTGCACCAGCTACTGCTAATGTAATAGCCAAGTTGGCTTTGGGTTTGGCTGACGACATGCTTACAGCTACTATTTTGGCAAGTCGTGCTCCTGTATTGATAGCACCGGCTATGAACAGCAACATGTACTTAAACCCTGCTGTGCAGCATAACCTAGATCTCTTGCGGCAGCGGGGTTTCCAAATTGTGGAACCGGAAAGCGGGTACCTGGCCTGTGGTGACCGTGGGCCGGGGCGTCTTGCTGACCCAGATAAGATTATTGAAGAAGCGCAAAGATTGCTAACACCTGGCCCAGATCTAACCGGATGGCAGGTGCTGATTACTGCGGGCCCTACCCGTGAACCAATAGATCCGGTGAGATACATCTCTAATCGATCTACTGGGCGCATGGGGTATGCATTGGCGTCAGTGGCAGCACTAAATGGGGCCCAGGTGACATTGGTGAGCGGACCCACTAATTTGCCGGTACCAACAGGGGTAAAGCGTATCGGTGTGGTAACGGCTGAAGAGATGTATCAAGAGGTAAAGACGCGTTTTCCCAAAGCTAACGCTTTGGTAATGGCAGCGGCAGTAGCTGACTTTCGGCCCAAGCGTTGCAGCCAAGAGAAAATTAAGAAAGAAAAAGGGTTAGTACTAGAGATGGAGCGAACGGTGGACATTTTGGCGTCTTTGTCTAAAGAGAAGCGACCGGACCAGATAACTATTGGATTTGCCGCCGAAAGCTCTGATCTTATTGCTCATGCTCAAGAAAAGCTGAAGCGTAAACGGCTTGATTTTATTGTGGCCAATGATATTACCCGTACTGATGCCGGTTTTGCCACTGAAACAAATGAAGTGGTTGTTTTATGGCCTGACGGTAGGCAGGAGCACCTGCCATTGGCTGCAAAAAAAGATATTGCAGCCGCCATTTGGAAACGGGCAGAGAATTTACGGAAGGAGCTACTGGCTTCTTTGCCGAAGTAGCCCCTTAAGGAGTGGTATCCATGCCCGAACTGGTTTCGGTATTGGTAGATTTAGTTACAGCAGCCACTAATAGGGTCTTTACTTACAGTGTTCCCGAACATTTGTCAGGCCAGGTGGGCTGCGGTGCTAAAGTGCGGATACCTTTTGGACATCGTGTACTAACAGGTTATGTAGTGCCAGAAACGCCAGAAGTAGTTGAAAGTATACGTCCTATTTCAGCTGTATTGGAACAAAATATGTTCACTAAAGAGGGTTGGCAGTTAGCCTGTTGGGTATCCGAACGGTATTTGTGCCACTTAGTAAAAGCTTTGTATTTACTGCTACCTCCTGGCACCGGTAGTAAGCGTTCTTTTAAGCGACAAAAAGAATATGTAGATTTGGCCATATCGGATCAAGAGGCGCAGACGCTCATTGCTGATCTAGGTCGACGGGCACCGGCTCAAGTTCGATTACTAAAAACACTGTTACAAGATCGGCCTAGGGTACGTCAGGAACTCTTGCGTGAGGCTCCTGCAGCTATTAGTAGTCTGAAGGCTTTGATTAGTCGCGGTGCAGTTACCACGTGGACCGAAGAAAGCTTTTCTTCCGAGTTAGACCACGTAACAAGTTCGATAACTGCTGATACACCACCTGTACTTACACCTGACCAAAGCCGAGCCTTAAGTCCTATTATAGACGCGCTTAGATCAAATCGAAGCGAGAGTTTTCTTCTGCATGGTGTGACTGGCAGCGGTAAAACAGAAATATACTTAAGGGTTCTAACAGCAGCTTTAGAGCAAGGCCGTGGCGGCATAGTCCTAGTTCCGGAAATTGCCCTAACTCCACAGATGCAGGATCGCTTTGTCGGTCGTTTTGGGAGGCGGGTAGCTATCTTACATAGCGGTCTCAGAGACCGGGAAAGATACGTCCAGTGGCGACGCATCCAGCGAGGAGAAGCCCAAGTGGTGGTAGGCGCTCGTTCAGCTGTTTATGCCCCACTGGATAATATTGGTGCCATTATCCTGGATGAAGAACACGAGACTGCTTATAAACAAGAGGAAAGCCCACGCTATCATGCTCGAGAAGTTGCTCTCTGGCGCGCTCACAGCCAGGGAGCGGTAACTATTTTAGGGAGCGCTACACCGGCAGTAGAGACCTATTTTCAGGCTCAAAACGGTCGTCATTGTTTGCTTACTTTACCTAAACGGATTGCCCACCGTCCTCTGCCTCAGGTAGGGGTTGTAGATATGCGACGTGAGCTGCTAGCTGGTAACAGAAGCATTTTTAGTAGAGCACTTCAAAATGAACTAAGCAAAATACTGGCTGCCAAGCAGCAAGCCATCTTGTTTCTAAACCGTCGGGGCTACAGTACTTTTGTGCTTTGCCGTCGCTGTGGTCATGTGGCCGAATGTCCACATTGCGAATTGTCTCTTACCTTGCATAAACCTAAACAGCGTCTGCTTTGTCACCATTGCGGTTATGCGGAGCCAGCATACCATATCTGTCCCAAATGTGGTAGCAGTTATGTACGCGATTTTGGCTGTGGGACCCAGCGGGTTGCCAGTGAAGCGAAGCGCATGTGGCCCAAGGCGCGGATTTTGAGGTTGGATGCAGATACAAGTTCACGTACCGGAGCCACAGAGGAGATTATCGGTGCTTTTGCCAAGGGCAGAGCTGATATCCTAGTGGGCACCCAAATGGTGGCCAAAGGCCTGGACTTTGCTCGAGTAACCTTAGTGGGCATTATCAGTGCCGATCTTACACTAAACCTACCTGACCCTTATGCCTGGGAACGAACGTTTCAATTGCTGGCGCAAGTTTCGGGGCGTACAGGTCGAGGGGAGGTACCCGGTCGAGCCATACTACAGACCTATACTCCCAATCATGCTAGCATTACAGCTGCTCAAAGACATGACTATGCCGGGTTTTATCAGGTCGAGCTTAAACGGCGCAAGCGTTTGTTTTATCCGCCATTTAGTCAAGTGATTTTGGTTCGTGCTTTGGCACCAAAAGAACAAGTGGCTAAGCAGTTATTACAGGAACTGCTACAGGAGCTAAGACTGTCTAAAGATATAACGGTAGAAGGGCCTGCCCCTTGCCCGTTCCTTAAGGTGGGAGATAAATACCGCTGGCAAATAATATTTAAAGGCCCCAATTTAGATAGATTAAGGAATCAACTCTCTATGGTGTTGCCAACACTGGCGTCGGTCAGACACAAGATGGGGGCTAGGCTCACAGTGGATGTTGATCCACTATCGTATCTTTAATCGTTGTCGTTTTCGCTGCCGGCAAGCGGCATTTTCAGTTAGTTTATCCAGCGTTCCTGTGACTGTTTAAGTAAAGGAGAGAAGAAACATAAATGGGGAATATTTCCATCCGACTGTACGGTGACCCTGTGCTACGCCAGACGGCGCAGCCGGTAAAAAAGATAGACGCTAAATTGCGTCGGCTGTTAAAGGACATGGCTGCATCTATGTATGCTGCCCCCGGTGTAGGCTTAGCTGCGCCTCAGGTGGGGGTGTTGCAACGAGCAGTAGTTATAGATGTAGGTGAAGGGCTATTAACACTCATCAACCCGGAGATCACGTACTCTGAAGGCGAGGAAATGGGTGTTGAGGGATGTCTGAGTTTGCCGGGTTTGGTAGGAGATGTTTCCCGGAGTACAAAAGTAATAGTTAAGGCTCTTGATGCTCAAGGAAAGGAACAGGAAATCAGTGGCGAGGGGTTACTGGCCCGGGCGTTGCAGCACGAGCTGGATCACTTGGATGGAATTCTATTTATTGATAAGGCGCAAAATTTGCGTCCCAGCGAAAGCGATGAAGATAGGGGGTGACGTGTGTGCGAATTGTTTTCATGGGAACACCTCAGTTTGCCGTGCCTGCCTTGAAAGATCTAGCACCTCATTTAGTGGCAGTGGTTACACAACCCGATAGACGTAGAGGTCGTGGCCATCGTTTACAGCCTTCAGCAGTCAAGGAAGCAGCGCTAGAGTTGGGATTACCGATATTACAACCCCACAAGGTAAAGGACGAACAATTCTTGGTAAAGCTTCAGGGACTTAAGCCCGATCTGATAGTAGTGGTGGCTTTTGGCCAAATTTTACCGCCCGAACTGCTAGCTATTCCGCCACAGGGATGCATAAATCTGCATGCGTCCTTATTACCACGCCTTCGGGGCGCAGCTCCTATTCAGCGGGCTATCATGAATGGGGACACTGTAACAGGTGTTACCACTATGTATATGGCGGAGGGACTGGATACGGGAGATATTATTTTACAAGAAGAAGAAAATGTTCTATCTGATGATACTTCAGGGACGCTGTCTCTTCGGTTAGCACAAAAGGGTGCCGACCTATTAAAACGCACTATAAAGGCAATTAAGAGCGGGGATGCCCCGCGTAGTCCGCAAGATGACTCTTTGGCCAGTTGGGCACCGCCACTGGCGCGGGAAGATGAGATATTAAACTGGGAATTGCCGGCTTCCAGGATAGCAAACCAGATACGGGCATTGAATCCGAAGCCCGGCGCAGCTACGTTTGTAGCCGGCAAACGGCTGAAGATTTGGCGGGCACAAAAGGTGACGCAGGACTGTTCAGCAGATCCAGGAAAAGTATTGAAGGTACAAGGTGACGATGGCATCTTGGTTAGCTGCGGCGAAGACGCACTATTAGTACAGGAAGTACAACCCGCTGGAAAACGTTCCATGAGTGCTCAGTCCTATGCTTGTGGTTATCGAGTCCAGCCTGGGGATGTATGGGGCTAAGAGGGGGGGAAGAGACGTGGCAAAAAAAAGACTAATCTTGGGACTGGCCTTAGTAGTTTTGATTTCACTGGGTGGTGTGGCCGGTAGACTATGGTATGTGTCGTTTAACGGGCTAGACAAGTTTTCACGCTATTTCTTTTTTAGTATCGGCTTAGTTTTTCTATTGTTTACAGCCATAGCTTTGCTGGGCGTTGTAGGCGTGGCCATAAGTATTTTCTGCCACCGACCGCTCCCCTTGTTTGATCGCCCGGTCAACGTATTAATCACACGACTTCTACCGCTTACCATGTGGCTTGGGCGTCTACTACACGTCACCAAAGAAAAGTTGGAGCGCTCTTTTATTGAAATAAACAATGCGTTAGTACGAACCAGAGGGGTTAAGGTCTCACCGGCTAAGATGCTCGTTTTGGCACCTCATTGCCTACAGTATTCCGGTTGCCGGTTTAAGATAACTGCCGATATTAACAATTGTCATCACTGTGGCCGCTGCCAAGTTGGAGATTTAATTGATTTGACTCAAGAATTGGGAGTGAACTTAGCTGTAGTAACAGGTGGGACTCTGGCGCGCAAAAAAGTACGAGAGTTGAGTCCTGAGGCTATAGTGGCCGTGGCCTGTGAGCGCGACCTGTCCAGTGGTCTACAGGATGTATACCCATTGCCGGCATTTGGCGTATTAAATCAACGGCCCAATGGGCCCTGTGTAGATACTAGGGTGGATCTGGAGAGATTAAGACAAGTGATCAAAACTTTTACCAGGTCGAAAGCAGGGACTTTGGGGGTGAGTTAATATGTTGCTACTGATGTTTTTTCTGGTTTTGGCTGCAATGTTCCCTTGGTTACTCTTACCTTTGCTATTATTTTTCTTATTTAATTTAATGCTGATACCGTTTGGTTTTACGATTCGTTCCATGTGGAATTTATTTACTGTGCCAGGGGAACTCATTCGTGTTGCTTTTAACCCTAACCTTAGAAAAAACCATGCACTGGAACACGCTACTATTAACGTCATTGAAGAGCGTTACGGTCCGCAGCGCCTCTCTGGACATGCAGATCAGAGTGGCTTTTACATTTACGGAGCTGTCGATCCTAATCTACTTGAGGCTGCTGCTCGGGCCGGACATGGACGCTTACTGGCTGGAGAAAGAGAATTAGTGGTGCACCGACGTTGTGGCACTACCATCGCTGCAGCAAATTTCATTTCTTCGGCCGCGTTTCTGGGGCTACTTTTAGCTACACGGCATTTTACTTTTTTCAATGTAGTTATAGCTCTGGCTATAGCTAACTTAATTGGTCCTTTACTGGGAACCATATTGCAAAAATATGTGACTACATCATGGGATGTACGAGACCGGGAGATTGTAGGCATTGAATACAATTGGGAAACTCAGCCGACGCTGTTTTTTGGAGGTTGGACTGCAGTGCCGCAGAAATTTTTCATTCGCACCAGGCGTATTTACTAATTGGCATATGAACAGACATCTTCAGCCGATAACTTTACCCCATGGTGTAAAGGAGGTAGAACATGGCCAAGCAAAAGACTGCTCGCGATTTGGCACTGGAAGTGCTTTTGCGGGTGGAAAGGACCAAGTCCTATGCTAATTTGTTATTGTCACCAGCCTTGGCCAAGAGCACTCTGAGCGAGCGCGACCGAGCATTGGCTACTGAATTGGTGTACGGGACCGTGCGCACCTGGGGCACTTTAGATTGGGTTCTACAGGAACGCAGCCGTATGCCGTTAGACAAGCTGGAACCGTCGGTGCGGATGATATTGCGCTTGGGAGCATATCAGCTGCTATATACGCGCATACCTCCTTCTGCTGCTTGTTTTGAAGCGGTGGAGCAGGCTAAAAAAGCTAGCCATGCAGGTAGCGTTCGGTTTGTTAATGCAGTGCTAAGGAGACTTAGTAGAGAACGCACACAATTGAAGTTTCCCGATATAAGTGCTGATCCTGTGGGTCATATTTCGCTAAAATACTCTCATCCTGAATGGTTGGTAAGACGATGGTTAGAACGCCTGGGTTTAGAAGAAACTGTTGCACTTTGCCAGGCTAACAATCTGGTGCCTCCACTTTGCTTGCGTGTCAATACCACTTTAATTCAAAGGGCTGAACTAGTAGCCCATATGGAAAACCGGGGCTTTACTGTAGATGCACACCACATAGTGCCGGAAGCATTGTATTTAAGGGGCGCAGGAGCCGTAGAAAAGCTGCCTGGATATGAAGAGGGTTTATTTACAGTGCAAGACGAAAGTTCCATGTTGGCAGCATATGCTTTGGCACCTAAGGCCGGAGAGAGAGTGCTGGATGTCTGTGCCGGTCCCGGTGGCAAAACTACTCATCTGGCTGAGCTCATGAAGGATAAGGGTGAGATTTGGGCTTTGGACATTCATCCTCACAAACTGGCCCTAATTAGTAAAAGCGCAACTCGATTGCGTCTTGGTTGTATTAAGGTTCAAGAAGGTGATGGTCGAAAATTGCCGGTAGAGTTTCAAGAAGCATTTGGTAAAGTACTTGTAGATGCGCCCTGCTCGGGTACGGGGGTACTGAGGCGGCGAGCAGATCTCAGATGGCACAAAACACCTGAAGAGCTGGTTACTTTGCCTAAGCTGCAGTTAGAAATCCTCACCAGTGCGGCTAGGGCAGTGGTGGCCGGAGGGGTTCTTGTGTATAGCACCTGCAGCTTGGAGCCGGAAGAAAACCTAGAAGTGGTAAACGCATTCTTGGCCTCTCGACCTGATTTCAGGTTAGCTGATATGGGTCCGTCGCTGGAGAATATCATACAGGAATCGACACTAAGGCAGGGATTTCTTCAGCTATACCCACATAAACATAAGGTAGACGGGTTTTTCTTAGCTCGGCTGGAGCGGCATGAAGAGGGGACGGCCCATGGCTAAAATAGATCTTAGGAATCTTGATCGCCATGAGCTAACGGAACTTTTACGTTCTTGGGGCGAGCCGTCATACCGCGCTGATCAGATTTATAATTGGCTATACCGCAATTTGGTTCTGTCAGTAGAGGAAATGACCAATGTCCCTGTTAAGTTACGCCAACGATTGACAGAAGAAACCAGCTTAAGTAATATTTATGTACAAGAACGCCACTGTTCACCTGATATAAACACTGTTAAACTGCTCTTTTCGCTGGCTGATGGCCAAGCAGTGGAAGGCGTGCTTTTAAGATATCGCCGTTGGTTCAGCGCTTGCCTTTCATCCCAGGCAGGCTGCCGCATGGGGTGTGCCTTTTGTGCCTCTACCTTAGGCGGACTGGCGCGTAACTTGACTGTAGGTGAAATGACGGGGGAAATGGTACTATTGGCTCGAGAAGCCAGGCAGCTTGGCGGCGAAGTACGCAGTGTAGTACTTATGGGTACAGGGGAACCTTTGGACAACTACAATAATGTGTTAAAGTTTTTGGCTCACATTACTGAACCAAGTGGTTTTAACTTAAGCTATCGCCGGATAACTCTTTCTACTTGCGGCTTGATACCTGGCATCAGAAAGTTAGCAAAGGAAGAATTGCCACTTACACTAGCGGTATCCTTACATGCCCCGACAGAAGAACTCAGAAATAATCTTATGCCCATAAATAAGGTTTACCCGCTATCAGAACTCATAGCTGCTTGCTACCAGTACGCGCAGACTACCGGACGGCGTATTACTTTTGAGTATGCGCTGTTGGCAGGGGTGAATGACTCGGCCTATCAAGCACAACAACTAGCTGATTTAATAAAGGGTTTACTGTGTCATGTTAACTTGATTCCCTTTAACCCAGTAGCCGAGAGCAACTTCCGTCGCCCCGAAACTAGCCGGGTGGAGGTTTTTTATCAGGTGTTGCGTCAAGAAGGAATTTCTGTTACGGTACGTCGTGAGCTAGGTAGTGATATTTCCGCCGCTTGTGGGCAGCTAAGAAGACGAGTACTGAAGGAAGGAGCATCGCCGCCGTGACAAGTTTATGGAACAAGCTAGCGCATAGGCTGCGCCAAGCTAGACACCAGCGGCGACAGCGCAAATTACCGGAGATTATTTGGTTGCACTTGGTAGCTTCCTTGGAGGAAAGCGGTCGTGGGGTTACTTCACGGCCGAATTTATATCAGGTGGTTTTGCCAACAGAGGATTATACTTTGTTGCAGCCCAACATGAAAGATCTAACAAAAAAGCTGGCCCATCGGCTAGCAGCTGAAGCACACCAACGAGGGTACAGTGTGTCCGGCCAGGTAGGGGTGGATATCGTTCCAGACAAGGTGGACAGCGTGTTGGTCAAGGCTGTATATAAGACGGAATCATCTTCGGATTCACAAGCCGACACCACTATTGTTTTTCACCTGCCGCGAAAAAAGCAAAAGTCGCCGCTGCCACCTTCTCGTTCGTTAGCGGTGCTTAGCGGTCCCGACCGGGGCAGTATATTCACGTTGTGGGGAGAAAAGACATTAGTGGGGCGAAGCGGAACTAACCATGTAATACTGCACGATGAAGGAGTATCCAGAGTGCACTTAGCAATCTCGTGGTCTGAGGATCAGGAAAGTATAGAGGATTTAGAAAGCCTAAATGGCACCTGGGTAAATGGTCGCCGGCTTCAAGGAAAAATGCGCCTCAATGTGGGGGACAAAATAAAGCTAGGATCGACAACCCTGGAGTACCGGGGGTGAAGTGATGGATATTATTCGCTTGGTAATTCACGTAATATTTCTTAGTTTCTTTTACTGGTTTATTTTATCAGTAGTGCGAGTGATGGAGCGAGATATGGCCGTAAGAAAAGAGGAAGCTGAACAAATACCATACTGGGCTTCAAGACGAGGAGGTGACTGAGGTGTTTAAAAATTGGGCACAGACGGATATAGGCAAAGTCAGAGCAGATAACGAAGATGCTTACTGGTGTGGTGGGGAACAGGATTGGTTCCTGGCGTTAGTGGCTGATGGCATGGGCGGACACCAAGCAGGGGAAGTGGCCAGCGAAATGGCTGTGGATATAATCAGGCGAATTATCCAAGCCAATTTAGTTGGATCTGATATCACAATAGACGAGGCCAAAGACATGCTTTGCCAAAGCGTACACGTGGCCAATAACCAGATTTTTCACCAAGCTCAACGTCACCGGAGTCTGTCTGGTATGGGCACCACAGTCACAGCGGTATTGTTTTTCAATGGTATGGCACAAATAGCCCATGTGGGGGATAGTCGAGCTTACTTGTTGCGCGAAGGTGTTTTGAGACAACTGACGAAAGATCATTCTCTTGTGCAGGAGCTACTTGACAGTGGATCCATTGCTCCAGAGGAGGCCAGGTATCATCCCAAGCGACATTTACTTACTAGAGTTTTAGGTACGGCACCTGATCTTAATATCGATGATATCAATCTAGAAATTAAACCGTTGGATCTTGTGCTCCTTTGTACAGACGGACTTACTGGGGAGCTTTCCGACAGTGAAATCAAAGATGTATTAACTTTTTTACCACCGGACCAGGTACCGGCTGAGTTAGTAAGGCGTGCTCTTGACAGAGGTGGCCGTGACAATGTTACCGTAGCACTGGTACAAGCAGGTGAGGAGTTGTGACCCTTAGCCGTCAGACGGAAAGATCGCTTCTTTGGGCAGTGTTTGTCTTGGGATGGTTGGCTTTCATTTTGTCCTGGTTGGCAGTGCCGGTGTGGGAACCACAGGCATTGTTATATCCAGTGGCCATAACTTTAGCCCTGTATCTAGTCCATTGCAGCTTGGTAGCTATGGGCTCTTATGCTGATGAGTTATTGTTGCCGCTTATGGCGGTTCCAATTTTTCTTGGGGTTGCTACCCTATACCGATTGGATCGTGCCAGCGCATTTTGGCAGGTGGTTTGGGTTCTGTTAGGATTGTGTCCGTTACTATTACTGCAGCTGGTGTCTGGTTTTAAGGCTTGGCGGCCTTACTGGGCGTTGTTTATGCTCGGCGGACTAGGCTGTTTAGCCATCACCCTTTTCTTCGGTACCGAAGCATATGGTGCCAAGATCTGGCTCAAAGTAGGTCCGGTTAGCTTTCAGCCGTCGGAGCCGGCAAAGATATTGTTATCATTGGCTCTGGCTGGTTATTTAGCTACGCGTAAAGAACTGCTGTTGGTACGTTCCTGGAAACTAGGACCCGTGAATTTACCTCACCCAGCTTATTTTGGACCTTTAACAATGGCATTAGCATTGGCCTTGTTGCTCATGGTGGTGCAACGAGATTTGGGCACCGGGCTGCTGTTATTTGGCTTGTTTGTGTGTGAGTTATATGTGGCTGCACCTCGCTGGGATTATTTGTTGCTTGGAATTTTGGCTTTAGCCGGTGGAAGCATTGTTAGCTATCGACTATTTGACCATGTACGAGTTCGCTTCGATATATGGCTTAATCCGTGGGAACATGCCAGTGGCCAGGGTTATCAGTTGGTACAAGCAATGCTTAGCACCAGTGCCGGAGGTTTACTGGGAGCAGGTTTTGGGCAAGGATGGCCTCAGGTTATTCCGGCTGTTACTACCGATCTTACTTTTGTTGCTTGGTGCGAGGAGACCGGGTTAGCCGGTGCTGTTGCTCTGATTATTGTTTACATGCTTCTTGTGCAAAGAGGGTTTAAGGCGGCTCTTACTACTGATGATGATTTTTTAGCTTTGGCCGGAGTCGGTTTAACCAGCTTGTTCGCGCTTCAATCCCTGGTTATTTTAGGTGGTGCCTTGCGCCTGATTCCATTGACAGGAGTAACATTGCCTTTGTTTAACTACGGTGGCAGTTCACTGGTGAGCACGCTCTTTAGTTTCGGCTTTCTATTACGTTTATCAGCTGAGGGGAGAGCCTAATGGGAACCAATATTCAGCGGTTGCTTAGGCTATTTATCGGTGGCTTTCTGCTTGTTGTCCTGGCGCTGACTAATCTTACTGTATTTCAGCGTGACAGGCTAATGGCATCACCTCATAACAATCAGCGGATTACTGGATGGGATAGCCAAAGCCTTCGGGGAGGAATTTATGATCGTCATGGCGAAGTTTTAGCAGTCACTGAGAAAAAAGGTGGTTCTCGACATTATCCTGGAGGACAAGCGTTAGCTCCTGTAATTGGATATCTTGATCCCAAAATAGGTGCAGCAGGATTAGAAGCTCGCTACAGTGCTGAACTCAGCGGTCGGCCGCCATTTTGGGCGGCGTTGGGGCTGAATTTTCCGCTGGCAGCTGTAGGAGAAGACCTGATACTTACCGTCAGCAAGGAACTGCAGATTGAAGCCATGCAGTTATTGGCAGGTCGCCGTGGGGCTGCAGTGGTTTTGGATCCTCGCAGTGGGGCGGTATTGGCTTTAGCCAGTCAGCCTTCGTTCGAACCAGAGAAGCTGTCTGATCAATGGGAGAGCATTAGCCAGGATAAAGCGGCTCCACTGTTAAACCGAGCGACGCAAGGTTTGTATCCCCCAGGCTCCACCTTAAAGCTGGTAACACTGGCTGCGGCTTTGACTCAACGACCTGATCTTTTAACTAAGTCTTATAGTTGTTCCGGAGAGTTAACTTTACCCGGATATACAATACATTGTCCTCGAGCCCATGGTGAACTGGACTTAACGTCGGCATTTGCAGTATCGTGCAATGTAACTTTTGCCCAAATAGGGTTAGAACTGGGTAATAGCACTATTGCCAAACAAGCAGAACAGGCAGGTTTCAATAGTACGATACCATTTGATCTGCCGGTGGAGAGAAGCTCCTTCCCTTTGGGGAAAGCCGGGGACGGCGAAACGGCCCAGCGGTCTATCGGACAAGGGCAGGTGCTAGCCAGCCCTTTGCAGATGGCATTGGTAGTGTCCGGTATTGCCAATAACGGTGTCGTGTTGCGTCCGTATCTAGTGCAAGAACGGCGTATTGGCGGAAGGACCATTAGCCGTACACAATCGGCACAAATGGGCGAATTTGTGTTGCCTAAGGTGGCGGCGGCCACTGCCGAAATGATGGCGGAAGTGACCAAGCGTGGTACGGGGAAGGGAGCTGCCCTATCGGGGGTGCAAGTGGCTGGAAAGACCGGTACGGCTGAAAACCCACATGGGGCTCCCCATGGATGGTATGTAGGTTTTGCACCGGCTAAAGAGCCACGGGTTGTAGTGGCAGTGGTAATAGAAAATGGTGGTAGCGGTGCTACAGCAGCGCTACCGTTGGCGAGAAGACTGTTGGAATTAGCGCTGAAAGAGGTGAGCTAGGTGTCTCAGATGCTGGCACGGCGCTACGAACTAATAGAGAAAATAGGCGAGGGTGGCATGGCCGTAGTATATAAAGCCCGTTGTACTTACTTGGACCGATGGGTAGCTATTAAGGTTTTGCGTGATCAATATGCGAATAATCCGGAGTTTGTGGATCGTTTCCAGCGGGAGGCGAGGGCGGCAGCCCGGTTGGCTCATCCCAATATTGTTTCTATTTATGATGTGGGAGAAGATCAGGGCCAACATTTTATTGTAATGGAGTATGTACAGGGAGAAAACCTAAAGAACTATTTGAGTAGCCGGGGAACGTTATCACCGCAGGCGGTGGCAGATGTAGGTCGGCAAGTGGCGGCGGCATTGGCCCACGCTCACTGTCGCGGCATTATTCACCGAGACATAAAACCACATAACCTTCTTATAACACCTGAAGGGCAGGTAAAGGTTACCGATTTTGGTATTGCCCGTGCGGCTGCGGCTTCCAGCCTAACCGAAACTGGGGTAGTACTAGGTTCGGTTCATTATTTTTCTCCGGAGCAGGCCCGGGGTGGGGCGGTTGATGCCCGATCCGATATTTATGCTTTAGGGGTTGTGCTGTACGAGCTATTAACAGGAGAACTGCCATTTACAGGTGATTCTCCCATTGCTGTTGCGTTGCGTCATTTAGATTCTGAGCCCAGACCAATCACAGAGCTTTGTTCCCATGTACCCGAAGGTTTAGACCAGACAATTATGAAAGCCATGGCAAAAAACCCGGTAGATCGTTATCAAACAGCAGGTGAGCTGAGCTTGGACCTGGGTAAGATCGCTGGCCGGACAACAGCTCAGGATGAGCCTACTCGTATTCTTACCGCTACACCGATGCCAGGGAAAAAAACAGCAGTATCCGGTCAACATAGGCCAAGTAGACGGGCTGTAGTTTGGACCACAGCCACACTACTACTTCTGGCAGTTTTGGCGGGAACTTTTTTCTTGTTCCGCTATTATTTTCTGGTGCCGGTGGTGGATGTACCGCCATTAATAGGGCTGCCGGCAGAAGAAGCAAAACGGTTGCTAGATGAAAAAGGTTTAGTATACGAAGTGTTACGTGAAGAATATGACGAAGAAGCAGCCGGTATTGTGCTCGATCAATACCCGGAGCCTGGTGCTCTTAGAAAAAGTGGTGTGGGAGAAAAGGTAAAAGTAGTCTTAAGTAAAGGACGGGAACTGGCCGAAGTGCCCGATGTGCGCGGGCAGACGCAAGCTATTGCTGAGTCTATGTTATCCCAAGAAAATTTAAAGATTGCCGGTGTTCGGGAAGAGTTCGATCCGGTTACACCGGTTGGGTTAGTTTTGGGCCAAGAACCGGCTCCGCGAACCCAGGTGCCGGCAGGTGCTGGGGTGACGCTGGTTCTATCTTTAGGTCCGCCACCACAACCGGTAGTAATACCAGACTGGGCTGGGGAAGATGTAAACTTGGTCCAGGATGAAATAAACGAGTTAGGGTTAAAACTAGATAGCATCAAAGAAGAGCCCAGCAATATTTACAGTGTAGGCAAGGTGATCCGTACCGATCCGCCTGCAGAAACTACAGTTACGGAGGGTGATAATATTAGTTTGATTGTAAGCCAAGGACCATCCGTGGATGCTAAGTCTGTGACTTTCCCCCTTAGCTTTGTTGTGCCAGAGGGGCCGACGCGACAGTTGGTTGAGGTTTGGGTGATTAGTGAAGATAATAAACAACGAGTCTTCAATGAGCGGCTCGAACCAGGTAAAAAAGTGACCCTGTCTCTAGTAGCCAGTCCTCAAAGCAAAGTGCGAGTGGATCTTGATGGACAGGTATGGAAGGAGTACTCGGTTAGCGATGGCAGCAGCACGTAAGGAAGGGCTGGTTGTTCGAGCTTTGGGCGGCTTTTTCTTCGTAGCTGCCGAGGGCACTACTTATCGTTGTATAGTTAGGGGCACACTTAAGAAAAAAGAGGAAATTTTAGTAGGCGAACGGGTTGTGTTTTCTGGAGAAGGGCTGACCCAAGGAGTAATAGAGGATGTACTACCCCGGCACAGTAGGCTCTTACGTCCTCCTATAGCTAATGCAGACAAAGCGGTAGTGGTACTGGCAGCTAATGAACCACCTCCTAACTACCTGCTGGTGGATCGCATTTTGGTTCAAGGAGAAGCGGCTGGACTGGAGATCATTTTGTGCCTTAACAAGAGCGATCTACTTGAGGATCCCAGCCAGGCTAAGGAGATACTCACTCCTTACCGGTTGGCAGGCTATCGTACCTATAGTGTAAGCTGCAAAACTTTGGACAACGTGGATGCTGTTAAAAAAGAGCTTAATGATTGTATCACCGTGTTAGCAGGTCAGTCTGGAGTAGGCAAATCCAGCTTGCTAAATGCTATTGAACCAGGGTTGAACTTAGCAACAGGAAAGGTCAGCCAACGAACTGGACGAGGGCGACATACTACGCGGCAGGTGGAATTGCTGGCCTTGGCCCAGGGTGGTTGGGTGGCCGATACGCCAGGCTTTAGTACTTTGGGTGTACTTGAGGTGGAGCTGGAAGAGTTGGTGTATCTTTTTCCTGAAATGGGAGCGGTAGCACCACAATGCCGTTTTCCGGATTGTCAACATGAAGTCGAGCCAGATTGTGCCGTTCGTGCCGCCGTAGATGCGGGCCAGGTGATGCCGGTACGGTATGAATCCTATCTGGTTATGGCTCGGGAGTTGCGCGAACTAAGGAGGAAATGGTAATGCTAAAAGTTGCACCTTCACTTCTGGCTGCTGATTTTTCTGTTCTCAAAGCTGAGGTGGCAAGGGTGGAGTCAGCCGGAGCTGATTTATTGCATTTAGACATTATGGATGGACATTTTGTACCTAATATTACCTTTGGTCCGCAAATGGTAGCAGCCGTAAGGAAACATACAGATCTGCCTTTGGACGTACATCTTATGATTACAGAGCCAGACCGTTATTTAGAATCGTTCGCCAAGGCTGGGGCTGATATTATTTGTGTCCACGTGGAAACTTGTTCCCATCTTCACCGCACGTTAAGCCGTATACGGGAACTGGGAAAAACCCCAGCCGTGGCGTTGAATCCGGCTACACATCCAGATACTGTCTTTTATGTTTTAGACCTGGTGGGCATGGTACTGTTGATGACAGTTAACCCGGGTTTCGGTGGCCAGGAGTTTATTCCGGCCGTTGTACCCAAAATCAGACAGGTAGCAGCTGAAATTAGACGACGCCGTCTGGATGTGGCTATAGAAGTGGATGGCGGTATTGGACCAGAGACGGCTGCGTCAGTTGTATCAGCTGGTGCTGATGTTTTGGTAGCTGGATCAGCAGTTTTTGGTCATGAGGATTTAAAGATGGCTATAAATCAAATTAGACAGGCTGGAGAAGGTGTTCGTAGATGAGAACGGTTATTGTAGCTGCGGGAGGCCATGTGGACGCTTATGTAAGATTTGACACGGT
>DUNI01000243.1 GCA_012839445.1 Bacillota bacterium | reverse complement strand
CTTAATTGACACCATTGTTTTTCTTCTATTTTCTTTGTGGACTTAAAGTCCAATAATATCGCGCTATAATAAAACCGATAAATAGTACCAGTAGACAAAAGACGTTTATCATAAATTGTTCCGCTGTGCCTACCCCGGCGCTGGGAACAGTTTTGTCGCGCAATGCCCATAGTTCAGGAGCCAGGTCACTACCGCTGGAGTCAGTCAAACGCAATCGGGGCCAATAGCCCGGCTCAAGTTCGTAAATATCCATAAAGCTGGGCTCACTTACGGTATTGGAATGTAATACTACCTCATTGGCATCGGTGGTGACATATTCATAAGACTTTATCCGCGGGTCAATATTAACGGCGCAAATTGCTACATATCTTTCCTGGCCAATAGTAAAGCGGAAAGCCCTGCTGCCGCCAATGCCATTTCCGTAGTTGGCCGCAATTGGACGCCAGCGTAGATTTAGACCGCGCTTAAGTCGTGCCAAACCTAGGAAGTTGTCATACCTTGTATCGGTAAACAGCACCATCATATGATTATCAATTCTCTTCGTCTGGACAACTTGTACTTTTATATCATCACCGAAGATATATTCGGTCAGAGTATCCGCTAACTGCTCAGGATCTGCCGATGATGAATACTCTGTTCCGTAAAGAAAAACGGCCAGTATCACTGAAAGCGCCATAACTACAACTGCTATTTTCTTGTTTGTATTCATTGTATCTCCCCTCTCAATGATGGCAATTGTAAGCTTAAATAGCGTACAGATCGTGCCCTTAATTTCGGAAGCTAAAGTCTCTAGTTATTTAACTTCTGTAGATGCATAACTAACAACCACCATCTTACATGGCTTGCAAATGTACGCTTCAGGGGCTACGCCGCATAAATAATCTTTTGCAATCAGAACGTCTCCCTCCCTAGGAAGCAACGATACCTTGTGTTTTTTCTTGGCCCACAGCATAATCTGCCCCGCCTGCAAGTATCCTTTCTCCATCCGTATATTGCAATATGGACATATCATATATATCCCTCCCCCTAAATTACTGCCATTCGTATGCTTTGTAAATAATCTCTGCCCAGTGTATCCCCGAACACTAAGCAACGGCCCCGGTAAAGCCCGCCTTCTCCGTAATTATACTCGGCAGCAGTGGCCTTACTCAAGGTAAAAGTAAAGTAATAAAGCCAAAATGCAAGAAAGAGAGATTCTCCCGATTTGGAGAACCTCTCTTTTTGGCCGCTTTTATCAGCTCGCGATTAGAACAACTGGAACCAAGCAGCCAGGCCCACAGCGGCAAAGTACAAGGTAACCGGCAAGGCCATCATCATGATGCGCACCGGATCGACTTTTTTCGCCAAAATTCCCCCTACCACTCCAGCGACAACAAACGTAGTCAGGCACACCGGTGGCATAGACTGACCGGCCATAGCCAGATGAGCAGCTCCGAGAGCGGCTTTGGTGGCACTGACACCGAAGTTTTGCGTTAGCATGGGGCCAAGGAAAGGTAGCAGAGTGTTTTGAGCTGTGCTCTGAGAGCCGGTAAGCATCCCAATTAAAAGCACTGCTACCGCTCCACCGAAGGTGGTGGCAGCCGGTGT
>DUNI01000029.1 GCA_012839445.1 Bacillota bacterium | reverse complement strand
GGGCGACTTTCAAGGAAAAATAAAAGCCATAGAAATCCTCGATTCCATGGCTCAAGCTTTACATATGGGTTTAGAAACCTTGGGCGAACATTATCGCCTGCTGGTTATGTCTGATCACGCTACGCCTGTATCTAGGCGTTCCCACAGCGCCGACCCGGTTCCCTTTTTTATCTACGATAGCCAAATCAAAACCGGTTGCGGCTTACCCTTTGATGAACGCACTGCCGCATCCACCTGTTGTCAAATCCCGGGCGATAAGCTGTTAAGTTTATTAATAAAGCGCCGTTGAAACCTAGTACCACCAATTAAAATCAGGTTTTTGTGAACCTTCTATAGACTACTTGACAATACGTAGATACGGAGTATATACTCGGATTACGAGGTGATGGGTATGTATACTACCATTCAAAAGTGGGGGAATAGCCAGGCGATAAGGCTACCAAAAGCTCTGCTTGAGGAAGCCAAGCTTAAGAACAATGATAAGGTGGAAATAAGGGTTGAAAATGGCAATCTAGTCATTATTCCCGTCAAGAAACACCAAACTTTAGAGGAACGTATAGCTGAGTATCAAGGGGATTATCGTTGCAATGAATGGGATACCGGAAGACCTGTGGGCAAAGAGGTGTGGTAATGTCTTATATACCAGACCAAGGAGATATTGTTTTTCTTGAATTTGATCCTCAGGCAGGACACGAACAAAGAGGTAGAAGACCTGCTCTGGTGGTAAGCAACAGTATCTTTAACCAATTTACGAACATGGCCATTGTTTGCCCTATTACCAATACTAACCGAGGATTTCCTCTACATGTGCCGCTGGATGGAAGGACAAAAACCACCGGTGTGATTATGTGTGAGCAAGCTAAGTCATTAGACATATCGGCAAGAAGCGCTGTTTTCGTTGAGCCAAGTCCACAGGACATTCTCGAAGAGGTAGTTGATATTATTATTGGGTCTATCGAGATCCCGTGAGCTAGTGAGGCCTAATATGCCCTGGTCTTGGCGCACTGGCTGGCACTACTGACTTGTCTACTGAAAATTATATTCCTGGCCATCAAGATATTTTAGATTGATACCTTCAAGAACAAAATGGTAAATGTCTTTCTTATGAAATACGGGGACGGCAAAGCAGCTATGCAATGGTAATCCGTGCAAGCCACAGGTAACAGCTTTTTCTTTATCCTTTGCGGTGACAAAAACAGCGGTAGGACCATCTGCTCCTCCAATGATGCCAATAGACGAGGTAGCCGAAGGGGCAAATTTATCTTTTGACGGCTCTGTAGGCGGTTCTCGATATTGGCTGCTGCTGTTGAATTGTAAGGTGTCCCCCTGCGGTAAGGCAGGGTCTATTTCGTATATTGACTGCGCGGCGTAAAAGCTGCGATTGTCGCCCGGCCCAAGTGGCATTTCTACAACGTCTACAACTTGAAAGTATAGTGTCTGTGTTATTCCTGTTACCGGATGCTTAAAGCAAATTACTTTTTGATCTTCTTTAGCTGACATTTCAAAATGAATATCCAACGGAGAAAACCATGGTACAAAGTGGGTGGACAGCTTGAGGTTATTCACTCTGCCCAGCCGTAAGAGACGCAACAGTTGTTGCGTTCGGGAATTCGTTTCTGGGTATGGCACACAAAAACGTTCACAGGCAAAACAAGCCGCATCCTTTAGAATAGAGGAATATGCCTTGCGCACCAGCGTTAGGTCATCATGTTGCTGTGCCCACGGTATGCTCACAGCACTGCTGGCTGAGTAGCCGTGTTTGACTCGTTTCCCGTTTATCCATATTTCCTTGACGGGCAGAGACTGATAGGGATGTTCTTGTTCGGCACAACGCCGCTGTAAAGATGTCAACTTTTGCTCGATGGTTTCATACTTTTCGAAAAACGACTGGACTTTTGCTTCATCTAAAAAGGTGATGACATCAAAAACAATTCCTTTGGGGAATCGATATATAACAGGTATACAGCGCTTTGTTCCTGCATATTCAAATTGCCAATTGGTTCTCTGTGGTAATCCGGGAAGGCTTTTGCCTTTGCTCCATAGACTGGAATTATAGAATACTATCATTGGCCTACCTCCCAATTAGCTAATACAGGTTTATCTTTACTTCGTACTATTGTGACATTGCGAATTAGGTGAGCTGTCCTAAGTCCCGGAGTCGCCAAATTCCCACGGCTATTGGGGCATTCTCATTATATCAGGCTATCCCTTCCTTTTACAGGTTTTCCGCTTCTTATCGATGTCGGCGGGACGGCC
>DUNI01000242.1 GCA_012839445.1 Bacillota bacterium | reverse complement strand
TCGCGGCCACCCAGACCGTAGACGTAATTTACCACCGGCGGACGCTGGGGCGCGTCGTACAATGCCGCCCGGACATCCTTGAACAACGGCCCGCCGAACCCGTCATAGCTGTCAGTTCGGTCTAAAACAGCAATGGCTTTTATGTGAGCCAGTGCTTCTTGCATTTCTTTATAGGGGAACGGCCTAAATAGCCGCGGCTTCAATACGCCGGCCTTAACCCCTTCTTTTCGCAACTCGTCTACTACCACCCGAGTAGTACCGGCAGTGGATGATAGCACCAAAGGGGTTAAGGCCGGCGTATTGAAGCCGCGGCTATTTAGGCCGTTCCCCTATAAAGAACTGCAAGAAGCACTGGCTCACATAAAAGCCATTGCTGTTTTAGATCGGACTGACAGCTATGACGGGTTCGGCGGACCGTTGTTCAAAGATGTCCGGGCGGCATTGTACGACGCGCCCCAGCGTCCGCCGGTGGTAAATTACGTCTACGGTCTGGGTGGCCGCGACGTCAACTTAGATCACATAAGAAGCGTCTATCGTGATTTAGAACAGATTGTCCGTACCGGTCAGGTTGATAATTTAGTTCGTTATTTAGGTGTACGCGAGGAGGTGGAGGTTCATGCCTAACTTAAAGGAGCTTATGCACCATGAATCGTTTTTTACGCCGGGGCATCGTATGTGTGCCGGTTGTGTGGCACCGGTAGTGGTGCGACAGGTAGCTATGGCGGCGGGCGACAGTCCGGTGGTGATTGCCAACGCTACCGGCTGCCTGGAAGTGGCCAGCACCATTTTCCCTTATACAGCCTGGCGTTGCGGTTATATCCATAATGCCTTTGCCAATGCCGCTGCCACCTTAAGCGGGGTGGAAACTGCCTACCGAGCTCTAAGGAAACAAGGAAAACTCGATAAAGAAGTAAAATTTATCGCTTTCGGCGGTGACGGCGGTACCTACGACATTGGTTTTCAATCGCTGTCCGGAGCCATGGAGCGAGGGCACAACATTTTGTACGTGTGTTACGACAACGGTGCCTATATGAACACCGGTATTCAACGCTCCAGCGCTACGCCGTTGTTTGCCGATACCACCACCAGTCCGGCCGGGCGTGAAAGCCCGGGCAAAAGGCAGTGGCGCAAGGATCTGACAGGCATTATGGCGGCTCACAACATTTTGTACGCGGCTCAGGCGGCCCCCAGTCATTTCATGGATCTCATTGCCAAGGTACAAAAAGCTCTGTCTGTGGACGGCCCGGCTTTTATTAACACCATGGCCCCTTGTCCCCGGGGTTGGCGCTATGATACCCGGGAAGGGATCGAGCTTACCCGGCTGGCAGTGGAAACCTGTTACTGGCCGCTTTATGAAGTGGAAAACGGCAAATGGAAACTCAGTTACAAACCGCGGGAGAAAAAGCCCATTGAGACCTGGATCAGAAAACAAGGCCGCTTCCGCCACCTCTTTACCGACAAAGGGCAAAAGGACTTGGAACTACTGCAGCAGCGCGTGGACGAGGAGTGGAGTAAGCTGTTGGAGCGCTGCAAGGAGGCAGGATAGATTTGGCGCCCTCCGGCAAAAACCGGAGGGCGATTCTGATTGACAGAAGGAAGTTTAACATGAGAGGGCGAAAGTCTTCTCAGGCCCGATGTGTACTTTCGCTGAAAGGAACGATATAATTGAAGGGACAAGAGGCGGCACCGCTGTGGGAAGCGCTGAAGGCACATGTAAGGACCGGCTATGCCGGCTTTCATGTACCAGGGCATAAAGGACGATACATTCCGGCAGAACTTTACGCTGCCTGGGGGCCGGCGGTGTTTGCCTATGATCTTACCGAACTCCCGGGTTTAGATAACCTGCATGCACCGGAGGGCCCTATTAAGGAAGCCCAAAGACTGGCAGCCGAACTTTATGGTGCCCGTCACACTTTCTTTCTTGTGGGCGGAACCAGTGCTGGATTAATCGCCTCTTTGCTGGCGGTGACTAAGCCCGGAGACAAGGTGTTGTTGCCTCGGTTTGCACATCGTTCGTTGCTTGCAGCCACAATTTTAGGCGACTTACGTCCGCTGTTTTATCCGGCGGCGGTGGATCCTGTCTGCGGCTTGGTATGTGGTTGGGATCAAGCTGAGGCAGCCAGGATTATCCGGGAGCATACGGATGCCCGTGCTTTAGTGCTAGTTCATCCAACGTACCACGGGCTGGTGGGACCGGCGGCCGAACTGATACAGGATGCCCAAAAGGCCGGTCTTACAGTAATTGCTGATGAAGCCCACGGCCCGCACTTTTATTTTCATTCTGATTTTCCGGCCGGGGCACTGGCCTTGGGGGTAGACGCGGCCGTACAGAGTACGCACAAGCTTTTAGGTTCTTTTACTCAAAGCTCCTGGCTTCATATTGGTTCAGAGCGCATTTCGCCGGAGCCGGTGGCCGAGGCGCTGCGTTGGTTGGAGAGTTCCAGCCCTTCGTATTTGCTGATGGCATCTTTGGATTTGGCCCGTCGGCAGGCAGCCCTTACAGGAGCACGGGACTGGGGAAGAGCGTCGAAGTTGGCACAAGAACTACGTCAAGCTCTGGCTGCGGTTCCCAACCTAGAAGTCTGGCCGAATAACGATCGGTTTCAAGTGAAGGAACAAGATCCCTGTAAAATCACTGTTTATGTGGGTAGATTAGGTGTAACAGGGCCCCAAGCGGCCTTTTATTTGCAAGAAAAGCATAGAATTCAAGTGGAACTGGTTGGATTTAACACCTTACTTTTGATAATTACTCCAGCCGACAATGAAGAAACAATAAGACGTGTAGTAAGCGCCATGAAAGATCTGGCTGCTAAATATAGGGCCACGGGAACAGCGCCGTCTGCGGTCCCGCCATTACCGGCGGTTCCGGTTCGCATCAGTCCGCGGGAAGCGGCTTTTTCCCAGAAATCTTATCTTTCGTTATCAGAAGCCGTGGGGAAAATTGCAGCTCAGGCCCTGGTTCCTTACCCGCCCGGGGTACCGGCTATTTGGCCGGGTGAGGAATTTACCGTGGAAGTAGCAGAGGTTCTGAACCGATATGTGCGCCTGGGGATTCCGGTACAGGGTCTAAATGCAGATGCCGGTACCGAGCCTCACTTGCTAGTGGTGGAGGAATAATCATGTTTATAACTTTCGAAGGTATTGATGGGTGCGGTAAAACTACACAGTTAAAGTTGCTATACCCGTGGCTTAAAGAACAAGGCTTAAATCCGGTGATCACCAGGGAACCTGGCGGCACTGCTTTGGGTGAGCAAATCCGAGCCCTCCTGCTGTCGACCCAACAGGGACCGCAAACACCGGCGGCAGAGCTGCTGCTTTATGCCGCTGCCCGAGCTGAACTGGTGACTACAGTGATCCAACCGGCTTTGCAAGCCGGACGGCTGGTTATTGCCGATCGCTTCAGTGATTCCACCCTGGCTTATCAGGTATGGGGGCGCGGGTTGGATCGTACCTGGGCTCAGCGAGTACTGTCAGGTGCCACCGGTGACCTGGAACCTGATTTGACATTGCTGTTCGATCTTTCGCCGGCAGTATCTCTAGCGCGTACTAAACGCGGCGACCGCTTGGAAAAAGAAAGCACGGATTTTTTTAACCGGGTGCGTAAAGGGTACTTGACCCTGGCCAGGGAGGAGAAAGATCGGATACGAGTGATAGACGTTCATCACAAAGATATGGCAGCCATTCAGGCTGAAGTCAGAGAGAAAATTGGACGTTTGTTGATAAAACATGCTTAATCGAAGGGGGCACCAGCATGAAGCTCATTATAACTGTGGTGCAAGATCAGGATGCTCCGCATCTGCTGGAGAAACTTCTAGGTGGCGGTTATCGGGCCACTAGGCTGGCCACAACCGGCGGTTTTTTGCGTCAGGGAAATACCACGCTCCTGGTGGGTGCAGAGGATGAAAATGTAGACGAAGTGTTGCACCTAATAGAAGAAACCTGTAGTTCGCGCCAGCAGACGGTGACACCGTGGGTTCCACTGGGCGGCAGCGTAGATAGTTATGTTCCCTACCCTATGGAGGTAACGGTGGGAGGAGCCACGGTGTTTGTATTGGCAGTAGAGGACTTCCGTAAGTTGTAGGAGGTAGCCATGACTTGGGATAAACTAACGGAGCAAGCTACAGCCTGTCATTTGCTGCAGAATTCTTTAGCCAGTGGGCGGGTGGCCCATGC
>DUNI01000241.1 GCA_012839445.1 Bacillota bacterium | reverse complement strand
GCCGGAACTGTACGACTTAGTGCGCAAGAGTGACCGGGCGGCAGTGCCGCCGGGATCAGGGACTTTGGTGGAGCTGCTGGATGCCTGTGGCCCCTGTGTGATTTTGATCGACGAACTGGTTGCCTATGCGCGCAAGCTCTATGGGGCTAAGGCGCCTATGGCAGCCGGCACTTTTGATGCTGTGCTTACCTTTGTGCAAGAACTTACCGAAGCTGTGCGTGCCAGTAAAGACAGCATGCTGGTGGCGGCCATTCCCGAATCCGATATTGAGATCGGCGGCGAGGGCGGGCAAAAGGCAATGGAAATTCTGGAACATACTTTTGGCCGCATGGAAGCTATCTGGAAGCCGGTGGGGGCAGAAGAAGGCTTTGAAATTGTGCGGCGGCGTCTATTTTTGCCCGTACATGATGAAGCCGGCAAAATGGATGTTTGTCGAGCTTTTAGTGAAATGTACCGGCAGGGTGGAGCCGATTTTCCCATTGAGTGTAAGGAGATGGCTTACTTAGAACGTCTTCAGGCTTGTTATCCCATTCATCCGGAGGTATTTGACCGCTTGTACGGGGATTGGGCTACTTTGCAGCGGTTCCAACGCACACGCGGCGTGTTGCGGTTGATGGCGGCGGTAATTCACGATTTGTGGATCCGACAAGATGCCAGCCTCCTGATTATGCCCGGCTCCATTCCGCTAGATAATACGGTGGTGCGAGAAGAGCTAACGCGCTATTTGTCTGAAGGTTGGAATGCAGTGGTGGAAACCGATATTGACGGGCCGCGCTCTTTACCCTATCGGATCGATGCCCAAAATTCGCGTTTTGGCCGTTATATGGCTGCTCGGCGCGTGGCTCGTTCCATTTTTCTGGGTAGCGCTCCTTCGGTGCGGGAGCAACGGGTACGGGGTATTCAGGATGTACGAGCCCGGCTGGGAGTGGTGCAGCCTGGGGAGCAGGTAGCGGTATTTAATGATGCCTTAGGGCATATGGGAGACAGGCTCAGGCATCTGTACAGCAGCAATCAGCGGCATTGGTTCGATCTACAGCCAAATTTACGCCGGACGGTGGAAGAGCGAGCCCAGCAGGTGTCTGAGGATGAAGTGGAAGAAGAGATTAAACGCCGGCTCAGGACCATGCGAGGGCGAGCCGACTTTGCCGGGGTTCATATGTGCCCTGGTTCTTCTGTAGAGGTAGGGGATGAACAGACGGCGCGGTTGGTGGTATTGGCACCGAATCAGCTCTACCGGACTGTAAGCTCTCCCAGTCCGGCCCAAGAGGCGGCCTTGGAGTATGTACTTACCCGAGGTCAAGCCCCGCGACTGTATCGTAATATGTTGGCTTTTGTGGCTCCTGATGCCGAACGGTATGCTAATTTGGTGCAAAGTACCAGGTCGTACTTGGCCTGGCAATCTATTGTAGAAGATGTGGATGCCTTAAACCTGGATGCTTTTCAGCGCAAGGAGGCCCAAGAAAGCTCTAAAACCAGCAACAATACTGTAAATTTGCAGATTCAAGAAACATATTGTTGGCTGTTGGTTCCTATTCAGGATGGTACAGAGCCCATTACCTGGGAAATTAGGCGACTATCCCAAGGTGATAATTTTGTTACCATGGCCGCCAGCCAGATGCGATCGTCTGAGCTTTTGATTACGAAGTGGGCACCGGGGTTGCTGCGCATGGAGCTGGATCGTTGGCTTTGGCGGGAGCAAGATTATATCAGCATTAAGCAGTTGTGGGAGCACTTGTGCAGCTATTGTTACTTGCCCCGGTTGCGAGACCAAGAAGTGCTTTTGGACGCCATCAAAGAAGGACTGGGTTCTGATGAATATTTCGGCTATGCCACCGGTATTACCGGGGGCGGTCGTTTCTTAGCCCTGAGGTTGGGCGACACTAGTGTGCTGCCCGATGATAACGGCTTTTTGGTTAAGGCGGAAGTAGCACGAAAACAGCTGCAGCAAGAAGCGAAAGAAAAACCGCCTGCAGACGAAAAACCACCTACAGGCAAAACGCCTTCCCCTACATCGACAGGGATAATAGGGGGCGGAGGAGTGCCGCCAGCCCCACCTACACCGTCACCGACGGCAAGAAAACCACGGCGGTTTCACGGCTCGGTAGAGCTCAATCCGACGCGGCTAACCAGTGCTGCCGGCCAGGTGGCCGACGAGGTGGTGCAGCACCTAACAGCTCTGCTGGGTGCTAAGGTAACAGTTACCATGGAGATCCAAGCGGAAGTTCCTGACGGAGTGCCTGACGACGTGATGCGTATTGTAACCGAAAACTGCCAGGCGTTAAAATTCAAGGCCCAGGGCTTTGAAAAGCAATAATGAAGGCATTATAAAGAGAGTCAGAACGGAGCACAACGTATTTATTAATAATAGGCTGCCCTAAGCTTGGGACAGCCTATTATTGTTTAGGGTATCGATAATGCCCAATAATGGGAGACGACCACCGAAGCAATATATCGGCTTCGACGGCGTAGGGCCCGGCGTTGTGTAGCAGGAGTAAATCTTACCTTCTAAACAAATAATACCATAAAAGAATTAGTGAGAAAAATCTTAGGCAAAAGATAGTCTTGTAAGTATATTTTGCGTGTAGTATCATTACCCACGGAAGGGGATGGGAACTTATGGACCAACCAGGTGTTGCTGTTGCTTTGGGTGCCGGATCAGCCAGGGGAATAGCCCATATAGGTGTGCTGCAGGTATTGGAATCAGCGGGTATTAGGGTAGAATATGTGGCCGGTGCCAGCATTGGTTCTTTGATAGGGGCCTTGTTTGCTGCCGGTATTGATTTACATAGATTAGAACAATTGGCCTGCTCTATAAGATTGAAACACATTGTGGACTTTGTTGTTTTGCCAGGGAAGGGCGGAGTTATTCAAGGAGAGAAACTGCAAGAGCTGCTAAATGTATTTTTGCGAGGTAAGACTTTCGGTGACCTGAAGATTCCTTTGGCTATTGTAGCTACAGATCTAGTAACAGGAGACGAAGTAGTGTTCCGTGAGGGGTTGGTGGTAGGTGCCATATTAGCTAGCTGTGCTATACCCGGGGTGTTTGTTCCTGTTCGGTGTGCTGGCCGGTTGCTGGTAGACGGTGGTCTAATAGACAGGGTGCCTA
The DNA here is from genome assembly GCA_012839445.1 of Bacillota bacterium. Taxonomy (GTDB): domain Bacteria; phylum Bacillota; class DTU030; order DUMP01; family DUMP01; genus DUNI01. The sequence continues at coordinate 7,763 of DUNI01000241.1, read as the reverse complement.
TACGAGTGCTCCAAGAAATGGGGGAAGCACCTATGATAGGTGTGGATGTGGGTCCCAACTTGAGGACAGGGCGCTTTCGTAGTGCGGCCGAAGTTACGCTACAGGCAATTGACATTATGCAAGAGGAAATCGTACGGCTTAAGACCCGCAAGGCAGACATATTTATCCGTCCGGATGTGGGGGAATTTTCTTCTGTACGTTTGGACAAGGCAGCGGAACTGATTCAGCGCGGCCGTGACGCTGCCTGGGAAGCCTTGCCTCAGATAGAGGAATTGATCCAAGAAAGGAAAATTAGGGGATAAAGGCAGGACTTTTTGCTTTGTAGTCGAATATACAAGCTAAGTTGGAGTTGTCGGTTGGACCTGTAGTAGGATAGTTAACCAGAAAGGGGCCATTTATCATGCAACGCCTGAGGCTTCGCCTCATAATGCTATTAGTTGTAGTTTGCACCATACTTCTTGTCAGCACAACGGCTTTGGCAGCACCGGTACTCTTACGGGCAGGGGATAGAGGAGAGATTGTCAGAGTACTCCAGGAGCTTCTTAAGGCGCAGGGATTGTTTACGGTTGTTCCAGATGGTAACTTTGGACCGCACACTGAAGAAGGGGTGCGCTGTTTTCAGAGTCGGGCAGGGCTTAAGGTAGATGCAGTGGTGGGACCGGCTACCTGGGAAGCGTTCATGTCCCGGCCGTACATAGTGTGTCACGATGACACGTTTGCTGCTTTGGCCCAGCGCTTTGGTACCACTGTGGAAGCCTGGCAAGGAGCAAATCCAAATGTGAAGCCAGACAGCTTGCAGGTAGGTATGCAGCTTAAAATGCCAGCTTTGCCGATCAGAGCTCCGGAACAGCCCTCACGTGGTGGCGGACGCGGGTCAAGTGGAAGGGGACGGCTGGTAAATTGGTCTGAGGCGAACCGAGGGTTTGCTAACCGCAGTATAGCTCAGATTACTGATGTAGACACTGGCTTAACTTTCAGGGTGCGCCGTCGCGGCGGTTCTAAACATGCTGACGTGGAGCCCGTAACGGCAGCTGACACCAAGGTGTTACGACAGCTTTACCCCAGTTGGAGTTGGGTACGCCGGGCAGTGGTAGTGGATTACGGAAGCGGCCCGGTAGCGGCATCTATAAACGGTATGCCCCACGGGGGTAGTGATGTGTCCGGTAACAACTTCCCTGGGCATATATGCCTTCATTTTGTTGGTAGTCGAACTCACGGAAGTGGCCGTGTGGACCCTGATCATCAGGCTATGATTAGAAAAGCAGCTGGCCTTTGAACGCTAATACGTGACAAACAGATTGTGAGTTCAAGGACAAAAGAACTGCAGGTTTTGCTGCTGGTCTTGGAAAGCCCGTGGCAACCTGCAGTTATTATGTTGATCTCAGTGATTCCCGGAAAAGAATGTAAGGCAGGAAATTATCATGCAATGTCGAAATAGAATCAATGGTGTACTCAACATATTTTTTCGCTGTTGGCCAAGACTATCAGGAAGGGGGCCAGCAGTATAATTGCCCCTCAGAGCTTGATCCTGTCAAAGACAGGACGATTTTAGCATGGAAGGAGCGAAACTGGCAGGGGGGCAGCCCTGGAACTTAGGGCAACATAGCCAGAAAGTAATATGAGCGTTATTGAACGGATTCACCAAGAAGCGCGTCGCTTGGAAAAGACAATAGTACTACCGGAAGGTACTGATGAACGGGTGGCTAAGGCAGCAACTATTGCCATAGAAAATGGTTTGGCGCACCCAATACTTCTCGGTAAAAAAGCGAAGGTGGAGGCGGTACTGGAAAAGGTTGGTGCTGCAACAGCCGGAGTAGAGATTATCGATCCTGAACAGGCTGAAAAGGCTGAGGATTATGCTGCTTCGTTGCACAACCTACGCAAGAAAAAAGGTTTAACTTTGGAAGATGCAAAGGCTCTAGTGCGCGATCCTATGTACTATGCTACTATGATGGTCAAGGAAGGCGATGCCGACGGTTATGTGGGTGGGTTGGCGAGTACCACCGCTGATACTTTTAGACCGGCCTTGCAAGTTATTAAAACAGCACCTGGCATATCTTTAGTGTCCAGTGCTTTTATTATGGTGGTACCAGATTGCTCATTAGGCGAGAATGGCGTTTTTGTTATGGCGGACTGCGCCCTAAATCCCAATCCTAATGCTGAGCAACTGGCGGCCATTGCCGTAGCATCTGCTCAAACCGGAAAAGTGTTGGCTGAGATTGAGCCGCGAGTGGCTATGCTTTCTTTCTCCACTAAGGGCAGTGGCCAGCATGAATTAGTGGACAAAGTGGTAGAAGCAACAAGAATAGCCCGTGAATTGGCGCCGGATATTTTGTTGGACGGGGAGTTGCAATTGGATGCAGCTATTGTTCCGGAAGTGGGTCGCAGCAAGGCACCGGACAGCCCTGTAGCCGGAAGGGCCAATGTGCTTGTATTCCCTGATTTACAAGCAGCTAATATTGGCTATAAGCTGGTACAGCGCTTAGCTAATGCTGAAGCTATCGGTCCGGTTTCGCAGGGGATGGCACTTCCGGTAAACGATATGTCTCGTGGATCCAGCGTTGAAGACATTGTGAACGTGATTGCGATTACCGCTTTACAGGGTGCGTAACGGAAAGGGTGTGACTTAGTGAAAATTCTAGTTATCAACTGTGGTAGCTCTTCGTTGAAATACCAGCTTATAGATACCGACGGGGAGCAAGTTATGGCTAAAGGGCTGGTAGAGAGAATTGGTATCGAGGGATCGCTTATTACCCATCAGACAGATGGGCAAAAGATACAGAAAGAGACAGATATTCCAGATCACAAAGTAGGAATCAAACTAGTGGTTGATGCATTGCTGAGTCCCGAGCATGGTGCTTTAACCAGCTTAGATGAGATTAAAGCTGTGGGTCACCGGGTGGTACATGGTGGCGAGAAGTTTGCTAATTCGGTAATAATCAACGACGAAGTTATGGCTACCCTGCACGAATGTGCCGGACTGGCTCCCCTTCATAACCCGGCTAATATTATTGGTATTGAGGCCTGCCAGTCATTGCTTCCAGATGTGCCACAGGTAGCGGTGTTTGACACTGCATTTCATCAGACTATGCCGCCCAAGGCTTATATTTATGGTTTGCCCTACGAGTATTATGAAAAGTATGGTGTTCGCCGTTATGGTTTCCATGGGACATCACACAAGTATGTATCCCTACGGGCTGCCAAGATGCTTAAGAAGCCGCTGAATGAATTAAAGGTGGTTACTTGTCATCTAGGGAATGGATCCAGTATTACCGCAGTCAAAGGCGGACAATCCATGGATACATCACTTGGATTAGGTACGATTTCCGGAACTATTATGGGAACCCGTTCGGGCGATGTGGATCCAGCGGTTATTCCATATCTTATGGAACAGGCGGATCTGTCTGCGTCAGAGATAAACGATATTTTGTATAAGAAGAGCGGGCTCTTGGGTATCTCAGGTGTTTCTTCCGATGCGCGCGATGTTGAGGCAGCGGCCAACGAAGGTAACAAACGAGCCAAATTAGCGTTGGATATACTTTGTTATCTTACGCGCAAATATATTGGCGCCTATGCTGCCGCTATGGGTGGTCTAGATGCCGTTGTGTTCACAGCCGGTATTGGAGAAAACAGTACTACTATTCGTGCGCAAATTTGTCAGGGTTTAGAGTTTTTAGGTGCTAAAATGGACGCCGAGAAAAACAACACCCGGGGTAAGGAAGTTGATGTAGCTACAACGGATTCTACTGTGCGTATCTTAGTTATTCCTACGAACGAAGAACTGATGATTGCCCAAGACACCGCTGAATTGGTGGCTAGAGGGTGAATTGACAGGAGAAGCGTAGAAAAGTATAATACAAACGTTAAGCAGGTGAGACACGTGGAGTTGGACATTAGCTCCATTCGATATACTGAAGGTGCCAGCTTTCAGACTACTATTTCCAAAAACTGTCCGCCATTTGAATGGGCAGGTGAGGAAATCCGGTTTGACCAACCGGTAACGGCAAAGCTGGAACTCACCAATACAGGCAAACTGATTTTGGCTGAAGGTCATATTGAAACTGTTTTGGTGGTAGCCTGCAGTCGTTGTTTGGAGCTGTTCAATCTTGCTCTTAAGGTGCCGTTTCGTATGGGGTATACTGAGCATCAGGAGCAAGGTGCAGCTTCGCCGGATGAGGATCTGGAAGTGCGGCTATTCAGCGGGGACGTCATTGATGTGACCCCGGACGTTGAAGAAACCATACTCCTTTCTCTTCCCATGAAGTCCTTATGCAGCCAGGATTGCCGGGGATTGTGCGCTCAGTGCGGACAGAATCTTAATGTGCAAGCATGTGATTGCGAACAAGATCAGATTGACCCGCGGCTGGCTGTCTTACGTGATTTCATCAAGAAATAACGAACAGGGGGTGCACATATGGCTGTACCTAAACAAAAACAATCCCGATCTCGTACTCGTCGTCGGAGGGCTAAGTGGAAGTTGACTCTACCGGGTTTGGTAGAGTGCTCCCAGTGCCATGAATATACCATGCCGCACCGTGTATGCTCTGCGTGTGGGTATTATGACGGGAAACAAGTTTTGGATGTAGACAAGGTAGATTAAAGAAAAATAGCCTACAACGTGAGAGACAGCCTCTAAATAAAAGAAGCTGTCTCTTTTATTTATATTAGTAGGCAAATTTTGGCTTGCATGGTTTAGATTAAATCTGTATACTTTAAATTAATATGACCTACGTATATAACCAGCTATTAAGGGCAGGTGTTAAGGGTGATAGAAGACCGGCTGTCTAAACCTGAGCGGTTAGAGGCATTAAGACAGGCAGTGAAGGAGAATCCGTTTATTACCGATGAGAAGTTAGCCTCGCGTTTTGGTGTAAGTACCCAGACTATCAGATTGGATCGTTTGCAGTTGGGTATTCCGGAAGTACGCACGCGTACTAGGCGGGTAGCTGAGGGAGCTTACCAAAAGTTAAGGGCACTTAGGGGCCGGGAGATTATTGGTGATTTATGTGATCTGGAGCGGGGAGTACGTGCCCTGTCGGTACTGGAAACTACGGCGGACATGGTATTTGAAAAGTCCGGTGTGGTGCGAGGACATTTTATTTTTGCTCAGGCTGAATCCCTGGCATTGGCGGTTATCGATGCAGAAGCGGCTCTTACCGGTGTGGCTAATATTAAGTACAAGCAGCCGGTGCGTGTAGGGCAAAGGTTGTTTGCTCACGCCGAGGTGACTCGGCGACGACAAAACAAGTATTTTGTGGCAGTGCGTGCTTATGAAGGTAACCAGGAAGTCTTTCGTGCCAAGTTTATCATGGTATCCTTGGACGATGAAAGGGGTGCAGCCAAAGCATGAAAATAGCAGTGGACGCCATGGGTGGTGATTGGGCACCACAGGAAATCATAAAAGGGGCTATCCAAGCGGCATCAGCTTTGGATGTGAACATTGCTTTAGTAGGAAATCCAGAAGAGATTTCTGCTGCGGGGAAAGAAGTAGGGCTGCCGGTCCCTGGTGTGGAGGTGGTTCCTGCTCGTCAAAAAGTAGAGATGGGTGATCAGCCGGCTTATGCTTTACGTCACAAAAAGGAAAGCTCGTTAGCAGTGGCGGCTTCACTGGTAAGAAGTGGTGATGCAGGAGCGTTGGTGTCGGCGGGTAACACCGGAGCAGCCATGGCGTTTTCCCTGCGCAATTTTGGTCGGTTACCGGGAGTGGATCGTCCAGGCATAGCCATTCCTTTTCCTACTACTGAAGGATTTTGTATTTTTATCGACGGCGGTGCCAATTTAGAAGCCAAACCACGCTATTTATTGCAGTTTGCTCAAATGGGAAGCCTTTATGCTCAGCATGTTCTGGGTCGGGAAGCTCCTAAGGTGGCTCTTCTTAATGTGGGTCTAGAAGCGGAGAAGGGTACCTCGGTATTACAGGAAGGGTACAAGCTGCTGGCTGCTTCTCAGCTTAATTTTACCGGGAACATTGAGGGCCGGGATTTGCCTTTTGGAGTGGCTGACGTGGTGGTAACCGATGGTTTCAGTGGTAATTTGATATTAAAGTTTGCTGAAGGATTTGGCGCTGCACTCATGGATATGCTTAAAAGCGAAGTAAAGGAAGGCGGTCTGGGCGTTCGGCTGGGGGCTTACCTGGCTGGTCCGGTTTTCCGAGGCTTAAAGGCACGCATGAGTTACGAGGAATACGGAGGAGCCCTTTTATTGGGATTAAAACATCCAACAGTAATATGCCATGGGTCTTCCAATGCTAAAGCTATCTTTAATGCTATTCGCGTGGCCAAGGGATCGTTAATACAAGATGTGGCCGGCAGAATTTCTATGCTTTTGCAGAAAGAATTACAGGAAAGCAGTGAGAAACAATGAGCACTCATCGAGGAGTATCAATTATCGGTTGGGGTAGAGCCATGCCTTCCAAGGTAATAACAAACAGCGACCTGGAAAAAATGGTGGACACGTCCGATGAGTGGATCAGGACGCGCACCGGCATTCGGGAACGACGGGTGGCTAACCCAGAGCAGGCAGCTTCTGATTTGGCATTTGATGCCGCCCAAGCAGCTTTAAAGAAGGCAGATTTAAGCCCTGACCGACTAGGTCTAATTATTGTGGCCACAGTTACCCCGGACATGGCTTTTCCGGCCACAGCTTGTCTTGTGCAAGACAGGCTAGGGGCTAAAGGTGTGGCCGCCTTTGATCTGGAGGCGGGGTGTTCGGGTTTTCTCTACGGATTGTCTGTGGGTCATCAGTTTGTACAGAGTGCAACCTATGACTATGTATTAATTATTGGGGTGGATATTCTATCGCGTATTACCAATTGGGAAGACCGCAACACGTGTGTGTTATTTGGTGATGGAGCAGCAGCGGTGATACTGGGACCAGGCGAGCCGGAACAAGGTATTTTGTCCACTTATTTAGGTTCTGACGGCGGGGGTGGCAAGTATCTTTATCTTCCAGCCGGCGGTTCTCGGTATCCTTTGGATCATGAGGCTTTGGATCAAGGATTGCAATACACCCAGATGAACGGTCCGGAAGTATTTAAGTTTGCTGTACGTATCATGGGTGAGGCAGCTTTAGAGGTTCTGAAGAGAGCCGGCCTGAAACTGGAACAAGTTACATATTTAATACCGCATCAGGCTAACCAGCGCATCATTGACGCAGCTGCTAAAAGACTTCGGCTTCCACCGGAACGAGTGTTGGTTAATCTAGACCGGTATGGAAACATGTCATCGGCTTCCATACCGGTGGCCCTGGCGGAAGCGGCTGATCAGGGGCAGTTTCAACCGGGAGATATATTGCTTTTGGTAGGATTTGGAGCCGGCCTTACTTGGGGTGCGACTGTTATTCGCTGGGGTTAAGTGCAAGTTAATTGGAGGAGGAAAAGTTGTGCGGACAGAAATATGCGATTTGCTAGGAATAGAATATCCAGTTCTACAAGGGGGGATGGCTTGGGTAGCTACAGCCGAACTGGCAGCTGCTGTGTCCAATGCCGGTGGGCTAGGGATTATTGGGGCTGGGAATATGCCTGGTGAACTGCTTAGACAAGAGATTAAGAAATGTAGAAGTCTGACTTCAAAACCCTTTGGCGTTAACATTTATTACTTGTCACCTTCAGTACAGGAAGTTGTGGACATTGTGATTCAAGAAAGGGTACCGGTGGTTACTACTGGGGCGGGCAATCCAGGAAAGGACATGTCTCGCTTTAGGGCCAAAGGCATCAAAGTAATACCGGTGGTTTCAGCAGTAGCTTTGGCTAGAAGGCTAGCGCG
>DUNI01000240.1 GCA_012839445.1 Bacillota bacterium | reverse complement strand
CCGCCGATGCATGTCTGAGCCCCGAAGGGGCGAGTTCAGAGGCGGCCCGAGCGAACCGAGCTTGTTCTTACTGGCGGTCGCTCGCGCCGCCAGAGAACACCCGGCAGGATAAGGGTCCGGGCAAACAATTGCCATAATGAGTTATATCGATCCTGCTTCTGCCTGGTCTTTTCTGCAGTTTTTTTGCAAGGAGGCAAACCTATGTATCAATATAAAAGTGTAAAATTGGCTCTAAAAGGATTGGTTGTATCAGAATTAAAAAACCATGATGAAATCATTGATAAGTATGCTAAAGAAGGGTGGAGATTAGTACAAATTTTCCCTGTGAAATATGCTTCTAATGGTGTACCCATGGAATTTGAAATTATTTTTGAACGAGAAATAGATAATTAGTATTAAGGAGTTTTACCATGAAACTAAGCGTCTACGCCCTACCGACCCTAGTCCCCCCCAACAGCCAGGGGCCGGCAGTGGTTATTGATGTCCTTAGGGCTACCAGCGTTATGGTGACAGCCTTGGCCAACGGGGCGGCCGCTATCACAGCGGTGGAGGAAATTGAAGCCGCTCGAACCTTGGCTGCCGGCTACCCTGCTAGTGACGTGCTGTTAGGCGGCGAACGCCGGGCTCGCCCTATTCCCGGTTTTGATTTCGGCAACTCCCCGCGGGAATACACCGCGGATAAGGTAGCAGACAAACACATCATTTTAACCACTACCAACGGTACACGAGCACTGGCTTCCCTGGCTAAAGTTGAGCCTTTGTTTATCGGCGCTTTTCTTAATGCCCGTGCTGTTGCCGAAACCTTGGCTCGCCTAGGGCAAGATACGATGTTGGTCTGCGCCGGTACCAACGGCCGTTTTACCTTAGACGACATAGCTTGTGCCGGTATGATCACAGCCTATCTGTCAGAGCTGGTACCGGACCTGGATCTGGACGACCTAGCTTATAGCGCCCACTTCTTGTACCGGAACCATGCCCAGAATATAAAAGGCCTGATCAGTCATGCCCAGCATTATTCTTACCTACAAAGCATCGGCTTAGAAGCCGATATCGACTACTGCCTACAAGTAGATACAGTGGATCTGGTACCAAAAGTGGAAAATGGAACCGTAAGAAAGGAGTAAAGATATGAACAAACGATTAGGAGTGTTGACCGGTGGCGGTGATGCCCCCGGCCTTAATGCAGTGATTCGAGCTGTCACCCGATCGGCCTTGCGCCGGGGCTGGGAAGTAATCGGCTTCTTAGACGGCTACTCCGGTCTGATCGAAAACCGTAACGTAGTCCTTACCAGAAATTATATTTCCGGCCTCTTGCACCGCGGTGGCACTGTCTTGGGTTCTAACAACCGCGACAATCCGTTCCACTATCCTGTGCGTACCGAAACTGGTATCGAGTACCGTGATATGTCCGATCAGGCAGTGGCTAACCTAGAAAAGAACGGCATTGACTGTCTGGTCGCCATCGGCGGCGATGGCAGTCTGGCCATTGCCCACGAACTGGCCCAAAAAGGAGCTCGGGTTATCGGCGTTCCCAAGACCATCGACAACGACCTCTTAGCCACAGACCAAACCTTTGGCTTTGATACAGCCGTAACTACGGCCACAGAAGCGCTGGACAAACTTCACACCACCGCTGAGTCCCATCACCGAGTTATGATTTTGGAACTTATGGGCCGTGATGCCGGCTGGATCGCATTGGTGAGCGGCATCGCCGGCGGTGCCGACGTTATTCTTATTCCCGAAATACCATGGAAACTGGACAGCGTCATCGCCAAAATCAAAGAACGCCAACAAGAAGGTAAATACTTTAGTATTGTGGTGGTGGCAGAGGGAGTAAAGGATCCCAGCGGTAAATTTGTCGTTCGGCAGCACATCCCCACTGCCCACACCAAAATTAGATTAGGCGGCATCGGCCCCGTATTGGCAGAACTAATAGAAGACGCCAGCGGTTTTGAATGCCGGGCCACGGTTCTGGGTCACCTGCAACGGGGCGGCTCCCCTTCAGCTTCGGATCGGGTTCTGGCTACCCGCTACGGTGTCATGGCGGCTGAACTGGCCATGGCAGGCCAACACGATCTTATGGTCTGCCTTAAGGGACAAGACATTAAAACCGTGCCTTTGGATTTGGTGGCCCGCGGTACTCGCACTATCCCGCCTGACGGCCAGTTGGTACAGGTAGCTCGCGCCCTGGGTATTTCCTTAGGCGACTGACTTACCTTAATTCTTCATACACTATCCGGGAAACTTCGGCAATGCACTGAGCTCCGTCAGCATTGGTTGTCAGTTTGTTTGTTAGCATTGCTAAAATATAAGT
>DUNI01000239.1 GCA_012839445.1 Bacillota bacterium | reverse complement strand
TATACTCAATTTCTGCTTTGTCTAAGTCCCGGATTCCTAACATAATAACCTGAGCAGGGGACAGTTTGGACGGTAACAAATTTATGATTTTTTCATCTCCATCTCCTAGCAATGTCCTTAAAGGCATACCATAGAAATATTTGCTTTCTGATGATTTGGGTGTGTTAAGATCTCCATGTGCATCAAAATACAACAGTGTCATATTACCACCGGTTATGCCGTTTAAATGTGATATTGATGCGATATCAGCATCACAGCCCCCGCCAATTGTAAATATCGTTTTTGCATTGTTCTTGGTAATTTGCATCTTAGCATCCACTAACTGTTGGACGATTTCATCGTATCCGACGATGTTATTTTTTACTTCACTGACATTCTCACAACTTATTTCTACTTCTGCTAGTTCTAATCCTAGAAGGTAATTGTTTTGTATTTCTAGGCCTCCCCTATAGGTAGACAAGTCTTGCCCACCACCTTGCCATTGAGGGATAACAATGTTCAGATGAGATTTTTTCATTTTGCGATACGCTCCTCAATTTTTCCTCTTGCTATGCTGTTTATAGTTAATTTAAACCATGCCTGTCATAAGAAATGGACTACAGAATTGAGCAAAAAGATGCCTTCAGAGTAGAATTTATCCACCTAGTTAGAGTGGAGTTCATTCCCGGTATCTTCTATTAATAACACCCTTATGGTATTGTTTTCTCCCCTGCTTAGAATACGGATAGGCTTGTTATGGGTATTTTGAAACTTGTAATCTAATTTCCCCCACCAAACAGCAGCTTCTGTTCCTTTGTCGGCATAGGGAACATCCTGGGTGTGATTGTGCATTTCTATTATCTTCATGCCTGCCTGTTGGGCAGCCCAGTGCAAAGCTGTAGACGTGCGACATATTCCACCGCCCACATCTGGTACAAATCTATTACCACTGATAGACACCCCCACCACAAAACCTTTCTCTAGCGTACGTGGCCCAACAATTTTGTTGAAAGAAAAGATTTCATTCGGCTGCAACACAGTACCATTGATAAGAGAAGCTGCAAACTCGGCATTATACATGCTTCCTTCCGGTGGTAGGTTTTGGACTGTGACTTTCGCCAGCACCTGGGCGTCTTGCTTACCCTGATTGATATTTTGAACAGCTGCCACTAGAAATCCTTGATTGGAAGACTGAATGTACGGCGGGGGCAATGCTGTGGTACAAAGGGCCAGAACTGCTGAAGCTAACTTAAGCTTAGAAGTAGGGTTCATAAACAACTAAAAACCTCCCAAATATCATGCGTCCTTTGAGTTTATTCGGCAAACAGAAGACTAAAATTAACCCAGATCTAAAAGATGGCTTGCCCCAATGTTGGGAGCAAAGCCATCTTAATAAATGCCGACATGGAAAAGAAATCCCAGACTCTCAACTAGGCTACCTAGCTTTTTATAAGGTAAGTGACACCATCTTTTTACAGTCGTCTTTTCACTTCCAGCAGTATTTCTTTTTCTCTAGCGTAGGACTCTTCTAGCAATTGCCTAGCTCGCTGCTGTAGTTTTTCTACTATCTTCGTATCTTTAATTGATGTCAAATTAATCTCGACATTATAAGCTGCTCCTTCTACAGCGGAACGGGCAAGAAGAGCTGCTACACCAGCGTCACTTACGGCCGCTGGGTTACCCTTTTTCACTGTAACGGCG
>DUNI01000238.1 GCA_012839445.1 Bacillota bacterium | reverse complement strand
GATGTAACATTGCTGGACAGTATTCTAATAGGCATTTCGCAGGGTATGGCAATTATTCCCGATGTTTTCCGGTCTGAAGACTACGGGCCTTACAGTTGGCATGAATCGTGAGACGGCAACGCGTTTTTTCATTCCTACTATCAGTGCCTATGATGGCAGGTGCAGTATATATAGGCTTAAGGATTTGAGTCTAGCCGCACTGGACTTACCATTTGTTATAGGCATAGTGATGTCGGTAGTGGTGAGTTATCTTGCTATTCAATTTTTGCTTCAGTATTTGCGTCACAGCAGTTACTTAGTATTTGCTATCTACCGGTTTCCGCTAGCATTGATTGCACTGATTACCATTTGGGTACGCCAGAAGGTAGAAATTAAATCGGCCAAGAAATATTAAAGGTGGTTGCCCTGTAATTAGCTGCAGGGACAACCACCTTCATTTTTGAAGACATTTTAGGATATTCGTTTTGTCTAAACACTTTTATAAATACTTTACAAGCAGCAAAAATTCCGGACCATAAGATGGATATGAAGGTTCTAATAACAGTACTGACAAGGCAAACGTAGTAAGGTCATTGTCGCCAAATTATTGTTTTTTAAGATCAGAAGCAACCAGAGCAGTAGCGTCAGGGCCCATATAGCTAGGTGCCGGTTTAGCACAAGCAAATGCTCCTCAACCCACGGTCAGCCCTTTCCCACCCCGAAATCCTAACCAGGGCATCCAATCCAATTGTGCCCATAGATAGCAAGTGAGAGAGCCAGCCAGGCCCAATAGGAATAGAAAAACCGCAGGTTATGAAGGTTGCAACAGCTCCTTTGGCGATATCTATGGCGCTATCGTTCTGGCTTCCTAGTGAGCATTGCGCAGAATGTCCATATCACTTATGTTACCGACCCATTGTTTTTAGAACTAAAGAATATTATCATCCCGTTCCATGCTGTCCCAACCGATTTCTTCCCTGATCCCCAGACTGTTTTCGTCCCTTTTTGCCGTTTAATCATTCGGTGATCAAAAGCAATGCATTAGGAAGAAAAAGTTTTCGTAAGTGGGCGACCTAGAATACATCAGAAACATCACTGCTATTGAGCAAATAACTTGGCTAGATAGAATGCTTTGCATACCTTTGGTAAGGCTATTGCGCGAATTGCTAAAGGCCAGTAACGATGCTTGTATGCGTTCACAAAACCTAGCAGCCAACGTACTCTAGGACTAGCCAGTCTCTTTCTTGCTGCTCTGTTTGCTTTGTGATAGACTGAGGCCGAATAATTTCAGAGGGGGCTTATCCGTGCAGGAACCGGCAAGGCGTTTAGTTCGCATAGGGCTGATCGCCGCTTTGTACGTAGCTATAACCTATGTTTTGCAGGCTACTAGCTTCTTCCCTACTCAGTTTCGCCTGGCTGAAGCCTTAACTCTGCTTCCTATGATCTTTCCGGAAGCAGTTTGGGGTTTAGGAATCGGCTGTTTTATTGCTAATCTGTTAAGTCCGGCTGGACTAATAGATGTGATTTTAGGAAGTCTTACCACTTTGCTGGCTGCCTATGTAACCTACCGTTTCCGGTGGCGTCTTATTGGCTATTTGGCACCTATTGTACTAAACGCTGTTATCGTAAGTGCCTATTTGCGTTTGTTGGCTAATCTTCCTTATTGGATCACAGCCATCAGTATTGCTTTTAGCGAGGCTGTTGTTGTTCTTGGACTGGGTTATCCCCTATTATGGTACTTGCGTCGTTGGCAGCAACGATAAAGAAATAACAGATAACCCTCTTTTGTCTAAGACTTGGTGGATCCAGGTGTAGGTCTGAAGCATATGCTGATAAAAACAGGAGGGCATGTGCTAATGAAAACGTATTCCGTACAACCTGGAGACACTTTGTATGAAATTGCACGAGCCCATAACATATCGCTTTCTGCCTTGTATGCTGCTAATCCGGGTATCGACCCAAACAACTTAGCTGTAGGACAGAAAATATTTGTTCCAACTAACAATGCAGGTGTTGATCCTGATAGCTGTCCCAGTGGAGTTTTTTGGGTGGTGGCTGCTGGGGACACAATGTATAGCATTTCCCAAGCTTCAGGTGTAAATCTCGACGATCTTCTAGCAGCAAATCCTCAGGTGGATCCCTTTAATCTGCTAGTTGGTCAAGAATTATGTCTGCCTCCTTCAGGGCCAATTGTACCTCCAGAAATACCACCTTGCCCCAGCGGTTTATTTTGGGTGGTGGAGCCAGGAGACACAGTATACAAAATAGCCCAAGCCACTGGCTTTACTGTAGATGAAATACTAGCGGTAAATCCCAGCTTGGATCCTAACAACCTGCAACCTCGTACCAATATATGTCTTCCTCAAGGAGGACTATTGCCCTAAGGTCAAATGTCGTCGACGTGTTTAGATGATAAATTGATAAAACAATACACCTAAAGTAAGAACCACAACTTCTGATATCGCTACCAACAGCCACACCTTCCCGGCATTAGCGCGAAAATAAGTGGCAGATAATGAAAAGCACAAGTGAAGCGGAGACAACATTAATCCCGCTTTGCCAGCGGCATAGGCCAAGGCTACCCAACGCATGTTAATAGTTCCTGTCTGTAATAGCAATGGTCGGATCAAAGGAAAACTAATACCTACTAACCCCGCACTGGAGCCAGTAAGAAGACCGGTAAAAAAAGGCAGCCCCAAAATTGCGATCAATGAACTTATGCCAAAAGCAGCGAAGATCTTAGGTAGAGCACTAACAGCGCCACTAGCTTCCAACATACCACGGAAAGCCATAATGGCAGCAACAGTCAGAATAATATCGGACTCAGTGAGAACCCCTAATAACCGCGGTATGTCCTGTATCTTATAACGGCGATTAATAAATAAAGCTCCCAAGATAAGCACCGTTGCAACAGCTACATTGACTTTCAGAACAAGAACAAGACCAATTATAGCTATTATAGGCCAGGCTTCCTGAAAAAATGCCTGCCAGGCCTGCCACCGGTTAGCTTCTTGTTGAACTTGTGTAAGTTCCATTTGTGACTTGAGCCCCCAAAAACCCACAGCCATACCTACCGCTACGGTAAATAACGAAAACGGTAGCCCCCATATCATAAACGACCCTAAGTTCACCCCTAGTATGCTAACTGCTAATACCACTCCCTGATATAAAGGAAACCAGTATTCCCATACGTGACGAAACCAATAGTTGATATAGACTTTGCGCTCAGCATCTACATTTAGGCAGGTGCTAACCTGATCCACCATGGGACAAGAGACAACAGCACCCCCGGCTGACGGTAACAGGCCCATGAAAGCCGGCAAGGTCGCCATGGTCACCCGCGGATCAGGCAAAGCCTCTTGGGCCCGATCCACTAATCGGTGTATAATTTCCTGTTCTACCATCATGCGTTCGAGAACCATCACCGCTGCTAATGTCACTATCAATGTTGCTGTTTCGGGAGTCAAGAAACCTGATAGCATATGTTTCATTATGGTTAGCGGTTGAAAACCAAACAAAAGGCCTAACACTAAGGAAGCAATGGACATTACGTACACTAATCTTACCCGCCGAACAATCAATATTGCCATCACGGCAGCGGTCAAGCCCAATTTTGTCAAGACATCCATAGGTATTACGTCCTTTCTCCTCCAATGGCACAAAACTTCAAGAGTCAATTCTTAATATGTTTTTTACTTTATTTCTTGGGCTATATATCATCATTTGAGCACTAAGCGCCTATAGTTGTTCGCAGTTTAAGACGATGGAGCTCTCTAATGGTGCCAAAAATCTGTCGGTAGGTTGGGCTGGCATAGTCTGGGTACGTCCAGGGCCACGGTTGAAACTCACCACTTACATAATGGAGCGTAACTTCCCCATAAATACCTTGTCCCAAGTACAGCCGATGAGCATGATCTTTGGTGGTAGCCAGAACCAGCTTGGCCAGTGTTACATACCCCATATCGATATTAACACGGCGCTTTCCGTTCCGGCTCCATGTGTCTTCTAAATTATTACTCCATTTCTTAAGAGCCGGTAATTCAGCCGGGTCTACTAAGGCTTCAAAAGCAAAGATAATTCTCTTAAGATTGCTACCCATCTCCTCAGTATAGTAGTCGGTATGAGCAAATGATAACTTATCACTTTTATAGGCACATGGTCCCAGCTGTGTGGTGAGTTCTGATTCCACGTCTGCAAACATACTATCATCACCGGTGAACACGCTGGCAATAGGTGTAACCTTCTCCGGTGTTTTAATTTGTCCCAACTGTATCATCCCTTTCTACAGCCACTAACAGACAATTATTCGCCAGCTTATAGTTATTTCCTTTTTCTTATCAGTTCCAACACCTAAACAGAAAATTACGAAAGGACTAACGCAAGTAGGGGCTGCCGTGTAGGTAGCCCCTAACTAATATGGTAGTCACACCAACCCAAGCCACTGGACCCTACCCTTAGCCATCACAGGCTAGCCCGACAAAGCTCTGTGTCGCCGTTTTTCTTCTGGGAATTAGCCGTAGACAAAATTTGCTCTAAGATTTGTTGCCGCAATCTGGCTAGAGCATCAAAATCCATATAGGGTGCATAGTATTGCTCCATTTGATCATGGATATCCTTAGCAGCACTAATAAACCCAATAGCACGGTTAAATAAACCAAAAAATATTTCTTGGTTCTCCGCTATGACCTCAGCATACTTCTTTTCCACAGCAGGATCCAAAGCCTTGTCCATATTAACCACTACGTCGTCAGCACCTGCGCTATATACGTGTGGTTCGATGGATTTGGTTAATGCCACGTCAAGCTTAGGAATGACCATCTGTTCCACCTTGCTGGGATTTAGCGGACAATGATATAGCTCCACATTATAACCGCGCTCCAGCGCTGCCTGCCCTACCTTGGCAATAAGCACAGACTTCCCTGTACCAGGCTTACCGGCAATCACGTACTTTTTCTTGCAGGGGCCAATGATGGTATCTAGGTGATCCACCATCCCGTCCGGTGTAATGGCTCGGGCAAACAAATGACGATCCCGGCCAACGCGAGCCGTTACCGGTTCGGCATCCAAGATATTGTGAATTATAGCTGCTGCCTGCTGATTGGCCCAACCGAAGTTCATCCCTTCGGTATTGGCTTCTTCCCAATCACGGTAAATAATTTGTGCCGCTTTCAAAAATCGATAAGCCCTTGTAAAAGTTCGGCTAACTTCTTTGTTTAGCGCTATAAGCTCTTTTTTGTGGTTACGGATCTTGTCTTCATCCCAATAGTTGCCAAAATAAACGATCTCATCTACTGCTCCCGGTAGCTTTGGATCTAGTGTATGCGGAGCCATCCCATCGATAATAGCTACCCCTGGTTGTGGAAACACAATACCATCTAAAGACCCGTTGTCCGATGAGCAACAATGAAGCTCTACATCATAGCCTTGTTCCACCATAAAATCTGCGATGGAACGCATAAACGTAGATTTGCCAACGCCTGGACCACCTTTGATAATGAAGATTCTAGAAGCATTAGGGGGAATAATGTAGTCATAAAAAGAGTAGAAGCCCTCCGCTGTATTGCAGCCGGGAAACACTTTCTTAATCCTGCCGCAGGCAATCAATTCATTCTCCTCCTTAACATCTATAGTTGCAGACACCGCTAACATCATATTGTGATTATTCCTCTAATGCTCCTCCTAGATTATTGTCCATAAAAAAAGAAGCCTACATGTGGCTTCCTGAGCAGTTGGAAAACAATATCATACCCACTAAAGCAGCTTACTTCCCTAATAAAGAAGCATTGCACAATTCGTCCTTGTTTAACATGCAAGCCTGCTTCCACCAGGCCTGCTGCAAACCGTTTGCCATTATAAAACATATTTGGGAAACCGGCACTTAGAAAACGCGTATTCTTTTTTATTGCAAATGCTCATATATTAAATTTTAGATCTAAGTCCTAAGGAGCAGCCGGATTTACATAAGAACAAGGTACGTCCACCAAACATTTGCCACATACATCAGCCAAGCCCAAATCGTAAAAACGGGCTGCATTTTCCAGACACATAGCATAGCATTTTTGGCGATCGAACGACTCCTTGTGCAAAGCATCATTTACACAGCGTTTAGCACATATACCGCAGCTACCATCGATTTTGTACAGGCAGTACTGCCTATCCACCCGCGGGGTAGGCCCTATTGGCGCGTTGGTCACCACTGTCCCTACTCGTCCACAACAGCCTTTAGCAGTAATTAGCATGTTATTAAGACCGAATTTACCCAAGCCTGCGATATAGGCTGCATGCCTATGTGACCAATCACTGATTAGCTTTACCTTATCAAAGTTGTGTGTGGGCGGAATCAAAGCCGCTCTGTAGCCATGCTTTGTTAACTTCTGGGCTAACGCCGCATTAAGATCGGAAATAAGAGTGTTGGTTTCGATATATGCCACCACCCACTCACGAGAACTTTCTCTCCCTAAGATATTGCTTTTGGCCACCACACGATTAAATGGCAAGAAATAAGCAATAACAGTCTGGGCATCAGGTAAGAAATCGGTTGGGACAGCATGTGACGGGCTGATAATATTCTTAAGTTCTAAAAACCGTGAGTCGGCAGCATCAGCATAAGCTACTAGCGGTGGCAACCAGGTGGTATCAGTATTTTTCTTTGTAGGATAAGAGCCAACATAATCAGCAATAAAATTTTCAATTATTCCTCGAATTTTACTCACCCCCCCTACTTGTTTTTCACCTTCTTATATTTCTTGTATTACTTACCACCGCCAACACCCAAACTCCTGCATTATCTGGGACATATTTGCTTCAAAAAACGCACCAAAATAACAAAAAGGCAGACTGTCACCTGCCTACGAACTATAAGAATATAGTAAATCGCCGTTAAGCAGTGTCAGTGGCAAAATGAAAGCGAGGCCAAGCGCAGGACGTTTATTGAGACCATTTAACCACTATGCACATCCCTAGCATGACCTCGCCGTCACGGTAAGCCACAGATCTGCTCCCTCAACTTTCCTCACATTACAAGATATACTTCACTTTATTAAGCTGGCTAGATTAATATTTTGCCTCCGCCGAGAACATGCTCGCCGTCAAGATAGAGGTCGGGGTTCATTATTATCCCATCCACGTGGATACCGGCAGCAACATTACCCCCAAAACCATCGTTGCTACCTAAGGCTAAGTGTATTGTACCGTATACTTTTTCATCTTCGAGCACCACACCGATAATGCGTGCCCCTTCATTAGTACCGATACCTAGTTCAGCCAAATTACGAGCCAGTGGGTTATCCCCTAGCAAATCTAGCAACCGCTCTTTATCCAGCCCTTCTACTTCCACCAGTTGGCCCCTGGAAAAAGTAAGCTTTAGTGGCCCAGCTAATTCGCCCAAGCCGGCAAAAGAGCCGTCTATAATTACCGTGCCTTCAGCCGTGCCTTCCATAGGAGCAATAAAAGCCTCACCGGCAGGAAGGTTGCCAAAATCTCCTTTCTCCTGGCACATGCCAGTACAAGCCGCACCCTGCCGCTCCTCTAACGACATGGTCAAGCGACAGCCGTCTTTTTCCACTACTGCTTCCTTGGCTACGGTCAGTTTTTGTGCTAATTTACGAGCCAAAGCCGCTACCTGAGCATAGTCAGCCTGCATTGCCCCGCCCTTGAACATTTCTTCCTTAATACCGGGCATGGTTGCTATCCTGACACCGGCAGCAGATGCTTCCCGACGAGCCTTTGTATGGCTTAGAGAATCACTGGTGGCAGCTATGACTACATCTGCTGTAGCCATGGCTTTTGCCACCGTCTTACTCGGTTCAGCTCCACTTCTGCCAGTAGGCTGCATTTGCAACAGCATGGCCTTAGCCTGTAGCTGTTCACCAGCCTCAAATAGAGCCTTACCAATGGTTAGAGTGGTCTCATCAACTATTACCAGTAGTTCCTCACCGGCCTTAAGAGCCATATTCTGCTTAAGCAAACTCCGAGCAGTGTCTACCATCTCTTGTTTCACCCTCATGCCTCCTAACAAATTCTAGCAGCTAACCCACTGCTTCTATGCATTACTTTCGTCTCAAAAGCACAAAATCCTCCCTCTAATGGTGCAATCAAAAGTGAGGTGTTGTTATGAACCGTCTGTGGCTTTTTCCTGGATCTTAGCTTACCTATCTTTAAAATATCTTCAAAAACGAAGGTGGTTGTCCTGCATCCAGCTACAGGACAACCACCTTTAATATTTCTTGGCCGATTGGATTTATACCTTCTAGCGCACCCAAAAGGCAATCAGTACAATCAATGCTAGCACAAACCGGTACACTGCAAATACTAAGTAACTGCCGTGACGCAAATACTGAAGCAAAAATCGAATAGCCAGATAACCTACCACTGCCGCCACCACTATGCCTATGACAAATGGTAAATCCAGCGCGGCCAAACTCAAATCCTTAAGCTTATATATGCCAGCACCGGCTATCATAGGCACTGACAATAAAAATGAAAAACGCGCTGCCGCCTCACGCTCCATGCCAACAGCAAGACCTGCAGTCATGGTAATTCCGGACCGGGAAACACCGGGAATAATGGCCGCACCCTGCGAAACACCTATTAAAATACTGTCCAGCAGTGTTACATCTTCTATTCTTCTTATTTTTCTTCCGCGCCTATCAGCCAGCCAAAGGATAACACCCATCGTGGCCAGCATCAGAGCTATAAGCCAGGGACTTCTGAAAATAGTCTCGGCCTGTTCCTCAAACAGCAACCCAAGTACAGCCCCTGGAACTGAAGCTACCACCAAATACCAGAATAACTGTCCATCTCTGCTTTTCGGCCGCGTTAGGCCAAAGAAAACTACTTCCAAGAGCTCACGCCAAAAATAGGCTATCACCGCCACCATAGTACCTAAATGTAAAGCCACATCGAAAACCAATCCGTGATCAGGCCAATTAAATAGCCACGGCACTAATACTAGGTGGGCGGAACTGGAAATAGGCAAAAATTCGCCTATGCCCTGTACAATGCCTAGCACAACAGCTTGTAAAACGTTCATGCATTACTCTCCTTGGTTTATCCTTCTGCAATATTCTATCTGGGCTTACGACTTTTGGCAAGGCCTGCCTGAAGTCAGTGTGTTATCTTCTTCTAGTTCCCGCTGGAGAATATGACCCCAAATGCGGGCTTTTTTCCTTAAGAGCGCGTACAACAGATTATAACAACAGTTTTTTGCAAGAAAATTAGTTTATAAGCAGGAATAATCTTAGTACATGTCGAATGTTCCTCTCATAAGAACATGGTTCCACATGGAAGAACGAGGTGAATCTATGGAACAGAAACCCAAGCTTCTTCAGTCCGTTTCTAACGCTCTTACTATACTGGAAGTCTTAGGCCAACATCAAGAAATCGGTATAGCTGATCTGTCCCGTCAATTAGGCCTAGCCAAAAGTACAGTTCATCGGCTAATTACAACCTTAGAAGCTCACGATTTTGCCGCCCAGAATCCCGAAACCGGCAAATACCATCTAGGCCTAAAAACTGTGGTTGTGGCAGGACAAGCGTTAGATTTAATGGATATCCGGCCCCTGATTCGACCTATCCTAGTTAAGTTACGCGATAAAACCAATGAAACCGCCCATTTAGTCGTAAGACACGGGAATAAAGCTCTTTTTATCGACAAGGCTTCATCGTCTAACTCAATACGGATGGATTCTCACGTAGGTTGGCAAGCACCTTTGCACTGCACGGCTACCGGTAAGGTGATACTAGCTTATATGCCTAAGCCCGAACAGACTCAACTATTGCAACAATTAGAGCTCAAGGCCTATACCTCTAATACCTATACTGATCCAAGCAAGTTAGCAGCTGAACTAGAAGCAATTAAAAAACAGGGCTGGTCTTGCGACAACGAAGAGATTGAGCTGGGATTATACTGTTTGGCCGCCCCTATTTTTGACCGAAACAATGAATTAGAGGCTGCTATTAGTATCTCCGGTCCAGTCACTAGGGTCAAAGATCATGCAAACCTTATAGAAGCAGTAAAAGTGGCAGCCCGTGAATCATCTGCAGTTCTAGGCTGTAAACAACCATAACTCAGGGCATTATTGACCCGCCTGGGTACTAGTAACGGGCAACAAAGAGACCAAATCAATAAGGAGGAAGGAACTTGAAGGAAGTACGATTGCATGGTCGTGGTGGCCAAGGGCTTGTTACGGCAGCTCACATCATAGTAAAAGCCGCCATTGGAACTAATGGCTATGCCAGTTTTATTCCATTCTTTGGTGTAGAACGCAAAGGATCTCCGGTCTATGGTTTCTTGAGATTAGATGATAAGCCCATTCGCTTAAAGACTCAAGTGTATCACCCTGACTGCTTGATCGTGCTGGATGACACCCTGATAGGTGAAGTAAACATATTCGAGGGACTGCGGGAAAACGCTGTATTGATAATCAATTCCACCAGTGCGTTAACGGACTTTGATTTTCCTAAAGAGGTAGCTACTGTCGGCCTGGTTGACGCTACCAACATAGCTTTAAAGAACTTCAAGAGAAATATACCTAACACAACTATGTTGGGCGCTTTTTGCCGAGCAACAGGCTGGGTACCGCTTGATCAAGTAATGGCCCTGGTCGAAGAAGAATTCGGGCCTGAAAATGCTGCCGCTTGTGAAGAAGGATATCAAAGCACAAATCTTCTTCAAGTGAGGTGTCGTTAACATGGATACTAAGTGGGTTACTCCCATAGGCGATGAGGGGCTATACGAAATAAATACCGGCAAATGGAGAACCTTCCGGCCAGTGATAGACTGCACAAAATGTACTTCCTGCGCCATTTGTGCTTTCTTTTGCCCTGTGTCCGCTGTTCATAGACAACAACAAGATTCCACTAAGCTTTGTTTTGATCTTAATTATTGTAAAGGCTGTGGTATTTGTGCTAAGGAATGCCCCCGTCAGGCCATAACTATGATTAGGGAGGAAGAGGCCTAATGTCTACCATAACTGCACTCACTGGTAACGAGGCTGCCGCTATCGGAGCTGCTCTCAGTCGCCCTGATATTATTGCTGCTTACCCTATCACACCTCAATCCTCGGTAGTAGAAGATCTGGCAAAAATGCGCGCTGACGGCAATATCCAAGCCGACATGATAGAGGTTGAATCCGAGCACTCAGCTATGAGCGTCATTCAAGGCGCAACTCTAGCGGGAGCCCGAACTTTCACCGCTACTTCTGCACAAGGACTCGCTCTTATGTATGAACCATATTTTCGCATGTCTACATTAAGACTGCCTATGGTAATGGCTATTGCCGGCCGTGAAATGACTTCTCCCGAGACTATCTGGGGCGGCCAGCAAGACACCGTTAGTGTTCGAGAAGCGGGTTGGCTACAATTTTATGCAGAAAACAACCAAGAAATACTTGACAGCATTATTCAGGCCTATAAGGTTTCCGAACACTCATCAGTACTACTACCTATTAATGTCTGCTACGATGGTTTTTTCCTCTCGCATTTAATAGAAAGAGTGGATATACCGGCTCAAGAACTAGTGGACCAATTTTTGCCTTCATATGAACCACAACATGTGGTGATGGATCCAAAAGAGCCTATAGCAGTGGACCCGATGACGCCAGGACCTATGCTCATGAAATTTCGCCGCCAGCATCTGGAATCAATGCAGGCAGCTTTGGATGTAATTGATTCTGTGGACGTGGAATTCGGTAAAATGTTCGGGCGCAGTTACGGTGGCGTTATTGAGGAATACAAGATGAAAGGCGCCGACAGTGCCCTCATCACTATCGGATCAGCTACAGGTGCCGGAAAAGAAGCCGTGGACTATTGGCGCTCCCAAGGAAAGAATGTAGGGCTGATCAAAGTCCGCGTCCTTCGCCCATTTCCCGTTCAAAG
>DUNI01000237.1 GCA_012839445.1 Bacillota bacterium | reverse complement strand
CTATGGGGGATTGAAGCGGTTTTGTAACAGGTGATGCTCCATATTATCAACTGTAGCAGGAAGCCGGGCTTTTCAAGGCGAAATGAGAGCAGGAGTGCGAATAATTGTCGGATATTGAGATCCTGCTCTCATTTCGCCTTGAAAAGCCCGGCTTCCTGCTACAGTTGATAATATGGAGCATCACCTGTTACAAAACCGCTTCAATCCCCCATAGACACCACTATGTCACTTCTTGTAGATCCAAAGCTAAGACAGGTTGTATTTGCACCAAAGACAGATCTCTGCTAACTATCTCCTTCTAGGGCGAAAACAACATCTTACGCCTATTTACCGTGTCCTATGCCAGGTAGCACAAATTGTCCGGATTTGAAACCTACTGTCAATTCATCTACAATATGTCCGTTACGGGTAGACTAGTGTGTATAAATTACATACAAAGGAATGATGTAAATGGCAGACAAACAAGTTGCAGCCTTGAAAAAACGGGTAGCAGACGCCATCTCCGCTGCCGGCGATGAGATCATAGAACTGGGAGAAGATATTTTCGCCCATCCCGAGCTCGGTTACAAAGAACAGCGTACGTCCGATGTTATAGCAGCCAAGTTCAAGGAACTGGGATTAGAGCCTGAACGAAACCTGGCCGGTACGGGTGTCCGGGCAGTAGGTACCGGTCGCAAGGCAGCCGCTCGGGTGGCTGTTATCGGCGAATTAGATGCTGTAGTCTCTCCCCAACATCGTCACGCCGATCCACTTACAGGGGCTGCACATGCTTGCGGTCATCATGCCCAAATAGCCAACCTCTATGGTGTAGCCTGCGGTCTCATGGCTTCGGGCGTGTTGGCCCAGTTGGACGGTACTGTCGATTTCCTAGCTGTACCGGCCGAGGAATTCGTGGAATTGGGTTACCGCCAACGGCTGATGAAAGAAGGTAAAATCGATTTCTTCGGTGGTAAGCAAGAATTTATTAAGAACGGTATTTTTGATGGGTTAGACGCAGTCATGATGGTCCATTCTCAAGCCCAGGTACCGGGGCGAAAAGCTTTTGTCGGTGGAACTTCTAACGGTTTTGTTGGCAAGATAATCAACTATCAAGGCCGTGCGGCCCATGCCGGTGCCGCCCCGCATGAAGGTATCAACGCTCTTAACGCCGCTATGTTAGGCCTTATGGCCGTGCATGCCCAACGAGAGACTTTTCGGGATCAAGATTCTATCCGAGTCCATCCTATCATTACCAAAGGAGGTGATCTGGTTAATATTGTTCCGGCTGAAGTAGTAGTTGAAACTTATGTCCGCGGACGAACTATGGACGCTGTGTTCGATGCCAACAAAAAAGTCAATCAGGCACTGGAAGGCGGTGCCTACGCCATTGGTGCCAAGTGCAACATTGAGGAGATTCCCGGCTACCTACCGCTCAACGACTGCGGTACACTGTCCCAACTGTTTGGTGACAACATGGCAGAACTCATCGGCCGTGAAAATGTGGTCCCGGCACCGCATATGGCCGGCTCATCCGACATTGGCGATGTGTCCCAACTAGTACCGACCATTCAGCCTTCGGTGGGTGGCTTTGGCGGGGTTGCCCACGGAAAAGACTTTTGCGTTACTGATCCGGAAATGGCTTATATTATCCCAGCTCAAGCTCTGGCTATGACGGTGGTAGATCTGCTCTATGGTGAAGCTGCTACCGCCCGGACAATTAAAGAAAACTTCCGGGCACCGCTCACCCGCGACAGTTATCTTAAAATGTGGGACGACTTTCGCACAGGGAACCTCTAATCCAGCCGTCTCCACAGTTAAAAGGAGGCACTATCATTGAAAAAAACTTCGGAATGGAAAATTCATGGCCTAGTTTTAGTATTAGTAGTTATATCTGAGCTCATCGGCGCCAAAAGCATTAAAATTGGGCCCGGCACAGCCGTACTCTTACCCATGCTTTATGCCTTGGTAATCGGTTTGTCACTGGGACCTAAGGGCTTTAAGATCGTTAACAAGGAAGAGATGAAACTGGCCAGCCCCTTGATCGGTGTATCAGCATTGTTGCTTATAGCCAAATACGGCACCACTATTGGACCGGCGGTACCGCTTCTCATCAAAGCCGGGCCGGCTCTTTTGGCTCAAGAGCTCGGCAATTTGGGAACCGTTCTGATCGCTTTCCCCATCGCCATGATGCTAGGTTTTGGCCGCGAAGCCATTGGTGCCGTGCACTCCATCGCCCGTGAACCTAACATTGCTATTATTTCTGATATGTACGGTCTGGACACCCCGGAAGGGCGAGGGGTAATGGGCGTTTATATCTGCGGGACATTATTTGGAGCCATCCTTTTTGGGCTCATGGCCGGCTTCTTTGCCAGCTTGAATATCTTTCATCCTTATGCCCTGGCCATGGCCTGCGGCGTGGGAAGTGCCAGTATGATGGCAGCCAGCTCCGGCGCCCTTACAGCCACCGTTCCTCATATGGCTCAAGAAATCCAGGCTTTTGCTTCTGCCAGTAACTTACTCACGGCTGCGGACGGTGTTTACGCTTCCGTGTTTTTGGCTATTCCTTTGACCGAGTGGCTGTACCGCAAATTTCATAAACAAGAGTCTGTTCAAGCTGTGTCAGCCGCTCCCCAAGAGGAGGAAGAATAGATGAACATTAAAGAAAACTTTAGAATACTGGTCATCGTTGCCGTTGTCACCCTGGTCGGTAACCTGGCCGGCTTTAAGATCAACCCTATAGAAGCACTTCCCGGCATGCTTATCCTGTTAGGCATTGTCATGTTAGGTCTTCTGCTGTCTAAGATAATACCGTCCAAGCTTCCCAGCATTGTTTATATTTCTCTTATTGGTATTGTCCTGACTGTGCCCGGTTTCCCCGGCTCCGCTTGGTTCACAGAACAAGCAGGCAAAGTTCAGTTCTTGGCTCTATGTACACCCATTTTAGCCTACGCCGGTATCGCCTCCGGTAAGGACCTGGATGACTTCAAAAAGCTGGGCTGGCGGATAATGGTGGTTTCCCTCTTTACTTTTGTCGGTACCTTCATCGGCTCAGCCATTATCGCTCAAATCGTACTAAAGCTTACCGGCCAAATCTGATTTTGAACCAATACTAAAGCTGCTTCATTGCCGGCAGTATCTTACCGCCATGAATATATAATGACGCCGGGCGTTGTGCCCGGCGTCATTTGTTGTTATCTTATTACCCGGTAAATGAGGGCTGGAGACACCGTCGGTTCAGAAACAACGGTATACGCCTCCAAGACCTCGGCCACAGCCTGCCGGCCGCGGTCAATGTCGTTAGCGTGCACTTCGGCCAACACATCTCCTTGGTGCACCTGATCTCCTACTTTACACTTCACTGTAATTCCTACCGCTAAGTCAATCACATCTTCTTTTTTCTCCCGGCCGGCTCCGAGTCCCATGGAGGCTCTGCCCACCTTATCTGCCCTAAGCTGGGCAACATAACCGTCTTTAGGTGCCGGCACCGGCAGCCTAAACTGGGCCTGGGACAGCAACTTGGGATTGTCTGCCGCCTTAACGTCTCCACCTTGGGCGGCCACAAACTCCCGGAATTTGTCCCAGGCAGCTCCGGTCACCAATAATTCCTGCAGAATCCGTTCGCCTTCCTCTACTGAAGCCGTGCGCCCGGCCAGCATTAACATATGAGCACCCAAAGCTAGGGACAGCTTGGTAAGATCGTCGGGGCCTCTGTTTTGCAGAGTCATAATTGCCTCCTTTACTTCCAAGGCGTTGCCCACAGCAGCACCCAACGGTTGATCCATATTGGTAACTACAGCCACGGTCTCTCGACCCACGCTCGTTCCAATATCCACCATGGCCTGAGCTAAAGTTTCAGCCGATTTTAGGTCCGGCATAAAAGCACCGGAGCCGCACTTCACATCCAGTACAATGGCATCGGCACCGGCGGCAATTTTCTTCGACATGATGGAACTGGCGATGAGAGGAATGCTGGCTACTGTAGCTGTAACATCACGCAGGGCATAGATTTTCTTGTCAGCCGGAGCTAAGTTCCCTGTTTGCCCACATACAGCTAACCCTATACGCTGCACATTACTAAAGAACTCTGTTTGGGCCAGCTCCACCCGAAAGCCAGGAATGGACTCCAGCTTGTCGATAGTCCCACCGGTGTGCCCTAAGCCGCGTCCGGACATTTTGGCCACCGGGACCCCGGCAGCAGCCACCAACGGCCCCACCACCAGTGTAGTCTTGTCCCCCACACCGCCGGTGCTGTGCTTATCCACCTTACACCCTGGTAAAGAAGATAAATCCAGCTCATCGCCGGATTTGGCCATAGCCATAGTCAAGGCCGCCGTCTCCGCCTTAGTCATACCGCGGATATAAGTAGCCATAAGAAAGGCTGCCATTTGGTAATCGGGAATATCACCGGCCACATAGCCGTTAATTAAGAATTCGATTGCGGCTGCTTTCAGCTCCTTTCCGTCGCGCTTTTGGGCGATAATATCAAGTGATCGCATACTTTCCAGGCAGCGACCACAGCCGCTGCCGGCTCCCTCCTTTCTTCAAAACCTAACAACTCCATTTACCCACTCAAATCGTTATTACACAAATCTTAAGCGCCTTGTGCCCGATACATAAGCTCTTCATTGTAGCCTGTGACTATACGCCAGTAACCACTAAGTGCAGCGTTAACCTCTTCATCCCCTGTGTCTACTAGCAGAGGCCTTCCTTCTAATGAAATCATTTTATTTTTAGTAGCAATAACTCTAATGTTCTTTTTGCCCACCGCCTTGATAACAGTCGAACTAAGCTGCTGGTTGCCACGGCCAAAAATATAGCCCTGACCTCCAATCACGGTAACAATAATCTGAGCCTGCTTCTCGTTTATCAACCGAAGTAACTCTCTTTCCCCAACGTCAGCAGCTACCAACTTCCCGTCCTGAACAACATCTACACCCAATAATGTGTTAGTTAAACCTAAGTTTTCCATAATTGGACGAGTGGATGTCCCAGGACCAATAATATATAAAACCCCCGGCTCCATTTCATCCACTATCCGGTCAGCAATAGCCTCTAGAGCTTCTTCATCCCCCTGGGCCCGACCAGCTTTTAGGTTTTGTATCATGTTTCTCTCATACGGCACCTTTAGATATCCATAAAGCCTGGCCGTTACTCGCCCCTGCCGGAATGCTTCTTCGTCAATATCCATTACTTCTGCCTCTCGCACCGAGGTAACTTCGCCACGAAGGTACTTTAATGCCAACTCACCGGCGTTGCGCGGGTGAGTTGCATAAACAGCCGAATGAATTTTTACTCCAGCGGGAATCCCCACTGCCGGTAGCCGATCCCTGACGGCATTGTATATATTCCTAGCTGTACCATCCCCACCAGCAAAGAGCAGAAGGTCCACAGCCATTTGCTCCATTTCCAGAGCAGCTCTTTCTGTATCTTCCGGTCCAGTAAAGCCTAGTTTTTGTTCTCCTAGCACCATGGGTTTCAAACCTACTGCCCGAGCCTCATTTTCTCCCATGTCGCCGGGGTAAGTGATAAGCTGAAAATCATCTTTAGCTTGCGCCAGCACTTTCAAGGCTACTTGCGCTCGGTTAGGAGCTTCGGGGACAGCTCCCAACTTGCGTGCCTGTTCCAGGATATCAGCCCCATCAGTACCTTTTAGACCCACCTTGCCACCCATACCGGCTATTGGATTAACAATAAAACCGAGTTTTTTCACCAAAGACACCTCTTTCACAGCACCTTGGACCTAAGCCCCCTGCTTGTATTCTTGCACCATTTATATCTAAACATTTGCTCTGCCTTGCCCATGGAGTTTTTTATTGCTAGGCCTAGTTTTGTATGCTAGAGACAATATCAATCCCAGCGCTGGCACCGATCCGGCTAGCACCAGCGTCTACCATAGCTACAGCATCGGCATAGCTGCGAATTCCGCCAGAGGCCTTAACCCCAATGTCCGGTCCCACAGTCTGCCGCATAAGTCGCACCTGTGCAGCCTTCGCTCCGGCAGTACCAAAGCCAGTTGAGGTTTTAACAAAATTAGCCCCGGCGCTCACTGCTAGTTGACAGGCCTTAATAATCTCTTCATCGGTAAGATAACAGGTCTCCAGAATAACCTTTACCAAGGTACCGTTTGCTACCTCTATTACCGCCTTTATATCTTGGCTTACATAATCAAAACGTCCTTCTTTAAGCGCCCCTATATTAAGCACCATATCCAACTCAGCGGCACCGTTTTTCACCGCTTCCTTAGCTTCTGCCGCCTTGGTTTGGCTAGTGGTAGCTCCCAGGGGAAAACCGATCACAGTTGCCACTTTAACCGGCGTTCCCTGTAGCTCATCAGCCGCCAACTTGACATAGCAAGGCTGCACACAAACAGCACCAAAACCATATTCTTTGGCCTCTTGGCAAAGCTCCTTGATATCAGCACCGGTAGCCGTAGCCTTAAGCAATGTATGATCAATCATTTGAGCCAACTTACTTCTTTTTTCCACTGCTCCTGCCCCTCCCTCATTAATTAACCTTTATTCCCATCACCCAACCTACTTTCACGCTCAAAGTGCAACCTTTCTTTCCTTTCTTCCGGTCTTGTCCTACCAATAATTCTAACATCTCCCAACAAATATACAAGACAGGAAACATTACTATGGAGAAACAGATCATGTTAGG
>DUNI01000002.1 GCA_012839445.1 Bacillota bacterium | reverse complement strand
CTGTTGTTGGCTCATCTGCTATTAACAACCGGGGATTGCAGCATAGAGCCATGGCGATCATGGTGCGCTGTCTGGCGGCTGCGGGAGTTTCCCCACCAGTTGTCAGGCGGGATGAGACAGCGCACCATGATTGCCATGGCTCTATGCTGCAATCCCCGGTTGTTAATAGCGGATGAGCCCACAACAGCGCTTGACGTGACTATTCAAGCCCAGATTTTAGAGCTCATGAAAAAACTAAAAGAAGAATTGGATATGGCCATCATGTTTATCACCCATGATTTAGGGGTGGTGGCGGAGATGGCCGAACGAGTAGCGGTAATGTACGGCGGCAAAGTGGTAGAGGAAGCGGGCGTATTGGATTTGTTTGATCAGCCGTTGCATCCGTACACAGAGGGCCTGCTAGCTTGTATTCCCAGACTTAACGGCTCCAAAGGCAAGTTAAAGGTTATAAGAGGGATGGTAGCCAATCCGGCTGATTTCCCTGCCGGCTGCCGCTTCCATCCCCGGTGTAGCTACGCAAAGGAAATTTGCCGCCACGAAGAACCTCTTTTGCAAGAGTTTGGCAATAGAAAAGTAGCTTGCCATTTCCCATGCCGTGAGCGTCGCCTTACCAAGGAGGTGGTCTAAGTGGCTGTTATTTCGGGCCACACCCATGATGTTGCCCCAGCGTGTCCCGCTACAAAAGACGCCGCTTTGCTAAGGGTGGAGAATCTAAAGAAACACTTTCCCATTAGGGGCGGAGTATTATCGAGGATAAAAGGATCTGTTCGTGCTTTGGACGGGATATCTTTTTCGGTGCAACCAGGTGAGACCTTTGGGTTAGTAGGTGAATCAGGTTGCGGCAAGACTACAGCCGGACGAGCCATTTTACGGCTGACGGAACCAACTTCCGGCCGGGTGTGGTTTGAAGGCAAAAACATTTACGATCTGAATCCGTACGAGATGAAAAAGATGCGTCGCCAAATCCAAATGATTTTTCAGGATCCGTTTGCCTCCCTGAATCCGAGAATGACCATCGGCGACATAATTGCCGAGCCGTTGGAGGCCCATGAGATCGGCACTGGGAAAAGCCGGCGTGAACTGGTAGAAAGAATGTTACAGTTGGTTGGATTACAACCGTCTTATATAAACAGGTTTCCCCATGAATTTTCCGGCGGCCAGAGGCAACGGGTAGGTATTGCCCGGGCAGCGGTACTTCATCCCAAATTAATTGTTTGCGACGAACCGGTGTCGGCGTTGGATGTATCGGTGCAGTCGCAGATTTTGAATCTCTTGGAGGAATTACAGGAGAAGTTTGGATTGACCTATATTTTTATTGCCCATGGATTACATGTGGTTAAGCATATATCAGACCGGGTGGGTGTGATGTATTTGGGGAAAATGGTGGAAATCGCACCGGCTGAAGAGCTTTTTACTGAGCCCCGTCATCCTTATACCGAAGCTTTGCTTTCAGCCATACCGATTCCGGACCCACGGCGACAAAAAGACCGGATTGTGTTAAAAGGTGATATTCCCAGCCCTGCTTCTCCGCCATCCGGTTGCAGGTTTCATACCCGCTGTCATTATGCTAAAGAGATTTGCCGGGAAGTGGAACCTGAGATGAAGTTCGACGGGAAAAGGGCGGTAGCATGCCATTATTCTTTGAACTAATTAACGTAGACGCCTGAGATTGATTCGCTTTTATTGGAACCGTTTGGGAAGGAGTTTAACATGTCGAAGCTGAACGATCTGGCCCAAAAGACCGCTGATTTACAGTTCTTTGAGTTACCGCCGGAAGTAATAACAGAAGCTAGATATTGCTTATTAGATACCATTGGCTGCGGGCTCTTAGGCAGCAGTTTACCGGAAGGAAAGGCCATTGTTTCCGCCTTAAGAAAAATGGCCGGAACCGGCTCTGCTCCTGTATGGGGGACCGACGTGTGTCTGCCGATAGATTCGTGTGCCATGGCCTGTGGATCCTTGACCCATCTTCGTGAACTGGATGATGTTCACTATTCTATTGTTCATCCGGGTTCGGTCTGTGTTCCTGCTGCTGTGGCCGTGGCTCATACTAATGACCTCACCTTAAGGGAGTTATTATTCTCCCTTGTTGTCGGATACGAAGTAATGATTCGCGTAGCCACAGGGATCAATTACATGAAACACCGTCTTTTGGGCTGGCATGCCACCGCTACTTGCGGTTCTTTCGGGGCTGCAGCTACAACGGCCAAACTTCTGGGCCTCGATGCGGCTCACACGACCTGGGCTTTGGGACTGGCTGGATCGCGTACCGGCGGCACATGGGCCTTTACGGCTGACGGCACCATGAGCAAGAGACTGCATCCCGGCTTGGCTGCGCGCGATGGAGTGGCCGCCGCCTATCTGGCCCAATCCGGTGTCACCGGTCCTGCTTTTGTACTGGAAGCTGAAGACGGCGGTTTTTATCGGGTGGCATCTGATGACTGGAATCTAGATGAATTGACTGCGGATTGGGGTCAAACCTGGGATATTACGGAAATGGAATATAAATGGTACGCAGCTTGTAAATCTGTTCATTCACCTATAGAGGCGGCCAAATCGATTCAAAAGAGAATGAGGCAGCCGGCTGCTGATATCGAGACAGTAACAGTTAGAGTGAATAGTTCCGGAGTGGCCATGGCCGGCCACATGTACGATCCGGAATCGGTGGCTTCGGCCCAACTGAGTATCCCTTATGGGGTGGCCTTGGCCTTGCTCGGCGGGGAAGGCGGGGCTGCGGATTACGCTACTGACAAAATAAAATGCCAACAGGCCTATGATTTAGCCCAGAAGGTTAAGGTAGTACCTTCCAAAGAGCTGAATCAGCTCCGTGTTACCAAGCACAAAAGTGCCGCCGAAGTAGAGGTAACTTGGTCTGATGGCAGCGTGGAATATGCACGGGTGGAGGATCCCAAGGGTTCCATTCATAACCCTTTGAGCAAAGATGAACTGGAGCAAAAGTTCTTATCGCTGGCAGCACCGGTTGTGGGCTCGAAAGCGGCCGAACAACTCTGCCGCCGGTGATCACAGCTATGAGTTGTTCGGCCGCTTTCGAGCCCACAACCGGTGCTGCCAGCGATAACCAAGGGTTCTATTCATAACCCTTTGAGCAAAGATGAACTGGAGCAAAAGTTCTTATCGCTGG
>DUNI01000236.1 GCA_012839445.1 Bacillota bacterium | reverse complement strand
GCAGGGGCCTTCCGCTTTGACCGGGAGGGGAATTTCACCAATCCAGACGGGCTTAAAGTCCAGGGATGGTACTTGAACGAACAGGGGGAGCGCTTAAGAGGGCCAGATGGCGACATTCTAGACCCAGCGGCGCCGCCCACGGATTTGGCGTTAATCCACCAGCTGGCACAGCCTAAAGCCACAGCTAACGTAGTGTTATCCGGCAACTTGCATGACGGCACCCCAGTTGGTCAACTTTTCAGTCGGAGTTTTACAGTGTACGATCAAAAAGGAAATGACTATGATGTACAGATACAATTTTCCTGTCTTGAGGCCAACAAGTGGAAGTGGAGTATTCCCAATGAAAACCATGCTGCAAAAGGAGAAGATAATGAGAAACCAGTTGAACTACCAACAGATCCAATCACTGGTGTAATAGAGTTTAATGAGAATGGCAGCCTAAAAGGGGTGTCGTTAGGTACCGACCCACCAACTGAACACATAACAACAGTACCACTATGGTTTGTTGCACCGGATGGCGGAACCACAACCCAAGAATTTGATTTTTCTGCTATCACTCAATACGCTGATCCTCGGGGCGAGTCGGTGATGGGAGTGCAGCAGGATGGCTATACGTACGGTAACTTGGAAGAAATTGTGGTGGACGACAAAGGGGTGATTTCCGGCAGCTATTCTAACGGAACCAGCCGTCCGCTGTTGCAAGTAGCCATTGCTGCTTTTACTAACCCCGGCGGACTTATTGGCCTGGGGAACTCACTGTATGCGTTGTCTAATAACAGTGGCGATCCCCAAGTAAATTCACCGGGCATGGGTATGGCTGGAACTGTGGCACCTAGTTCGCTGGAAATGTCAAACGTAGATTTATCCGAGGAATTTACAGATATGATCGTTACTCAACGCGGTTTTCAGGCTAACTCCAGAGTCATAACAGCTTCAGATGAAATGTTACAGGAGCTGGTTAATATGAAACGCTAGCTTTGGTTCCAGTACGGGAAAGCAGGGCTAGCCCTGCTTTCCCGAATGGAGGTGTGAGGATGGACATTGCTACCGTAGTGGGTATCTTATCCGGTTTGGTACTTCTTGGAACTGCGCTTGGACGTTCCGGTGGGTTAAGGGCTTTTTGGGATGCACCTTCGCTCATGATTACTGTAGGCGGCACTATTGCTGCTACTTTCATTAATTATCCCTTGGATCAGATCTTAAGCATCTTTACAGTAGTAAAGCATGTATTTCTCCGTAAGTTACCGCCACCGGAAGATGTCATCGCGCAGCTGGTGTACTTTACTGAAAAGGCCCGTCGCGAAGGGATATTAGCTTTAGAGGAAGAAGCAGAGGCTTTAGATGATGAATTTATTAAAAAGGGACTACAGTTGGTAGTGGACGGCAGTGATCCGGAGCTGGTGCGAAACATTCTGGAGACAGAGTTGGCTTTTGTAGAAGAGCGGCACAAGTCAAGTCAAGGGCTGTTTATCACCATGGGCACATTGGCACCGGCTTTTGGAATGTTAGGTACTATTATTGGGCTTATTGCTATGCTAAGAAGCCTTGACGACCCCCGATCTATTGGCCCAGCCATGGCGTTAGCCCTGATTACCACTTTCTATGGTTCCTTAATAGCCAACCTCATTTGCATTCCCATTGCCGGGAAATTAAGGATTCGCTCCGGCGAAGAAGTACTGCTCAAAGAACTTGTAATCGAAGGAGTACTGTCGTTACAGGCAGGCGAGAACCCCCGCTTAGTTGAAGAGAAACTCAAAGCTTTTCTTCCTCCCAAAGCACGTGATACCTTGGCAGTCAAACGTCAAGCTTTAGGCAGTATGAGACAAAGAGGAATAGGACCATGAGACGTCGACGAAGAAATAACGATGACTTACCATTACCAAAAGCTGCCGGCTGGATGACCACTTATGCTGATTTAGTTACCAATATGCTATGCTTGTTCGTGCTACTGTTTGCGTTTTCCCAAGTGGATGTGGCGCGTTTTCAAGAAGTGATTATTTCGGTACAGGGTGCTTTCGGAGTATTAGACGGTGGCAGTACTCTTACTCCCGAAGCTTTCCCCGGTGGGGCTTACGACGACGCAACATTACAGTGGCAAGCCGAGCAACGTCGACTAGAAGAGACTATGGAGAAAATCAAGGAGTATGTGGATACCAATGATCTGGGAAATAAGATCAGCGTTTGGCTAGATGAACGAGGCTTGATGATTCGTTTTCTGGATACTACTTTGTTTGATCTTGGACAAGCTGATCTTAAGCCGGAAGCGAGGTTGATTCTAGACAATGTAGCCCAGATTTTGGTCTCTATGCCTAACCGAATCCGGGTGGAAGGACATACTGATGATCTTCCCATAAATACTTATCGCTTTCCGTCAAATTGGGAGCTTTCCACTAATCGGGCCACCACAGTGGTGCGGTATTTCATAGAGCATCATGGCCTATCTCCCGAACAGTTTTCGGCTGCTGGTTATGGAGAATGGCACCCAGTAGCTCCCAATGATACAGTTGAACAACGGGCTCAAAATCGGCGGGTGGATATTGTAATTTTGCGCTCTAGTGTTAGCCAGGAAGAGCCGCCTAGCAGGATGGACAGGGAAGGAGGTGTGCCCGATGAATAATGCTAATGGAGTGGTACTTACTCCACGAAAGCTGATCTTGATTGCTATCCTCCTGCTTATCCTATTCGCTGTGACTACATTAGGGATTGTCACTTTCCTGCTACGGGAACAGAATGAGCCGGCTTCGGTGGCGGCTAAGCCTCAAGGAACGGGTCCTAATTATTCCCTGGAGACCTTTAATGTAAATTTAGCTGATCAAGATAGTCGGCATTTTCTTAAGGCCACATTAACCTTTGAACTTAGCTCGCCTAAAGTTGTTTCAGAACTGGAAAAACGTAAGGCTCAGGCGCGTGATATTGTTATTGCATTACTGCGCGAAAAAAAAGCAGTTGATCTAAAGGCTGGAAACACTGCTGTGCTTGAGCTAAAGGAGCAAATCCAGAAAGAGCTTAACGCAGTCTTAGAAAACGGACAGATAACTGCAGTATACTTTACCGAGTTTATCGTCCAGTAGGGAAGGTGATACCATGACAGAGGTGCTTTCCCAAAACGAAATAGATGCTCTTCTAGCGGCATTATCAAGTGGCAGCGTTGATGTAGAGGACATTAAAGAAGGGGAAAAGCAAAAAAGAATACGCACTTATAATTTCCGTCGCCCTAATCGCTTTTCAAAAGAACAAATTCGAACGCTTTACATGTTACACGATAATTTTACTCGCCTTCTTAGTACATTTTTTGCTGCTCAATTACGCACGCCAACACAAGTGGACTTGTTGTCAGTTGAAGAGATGACTTTTGACGAGTTTACTCGTTCTATATCTAACCCCACGGTGATGGCGTTGGCCCATCCTCAGGAACTTAAGGGCCAGATTGTATTCGAACTTAACCCAAGGCTGGCTTTTGCTTTGCTGGAACGATTGTTAGGCGGTCAAGCAGAAGGCTTAACTGATCTTAGACCCCTAACCGATATTGAATTGGCGGTAATAGAGCGTCTTCTCAGCCGGGTGTTACAAGTGTTGGGCGAGGCCTGGTCTCATGTTTCCCCATTAAAGCTGAAGCTAGAACGTATGGAGACCAACCCCCAGTTTGTCCAAATTATTTCCCCTACAGAAATGGTTGCTTTAGTTTCGCTACAGGTCAAAGTAGATGCTGCCGAGGGGTTATTTAATTTTTGCTATCCATATTTGGTGTTAAAGCCAATTGCACCTAAACTTAGCGCCCATCACTGGTTTTCCGCTTTGGATCCGCGGGTACCGCCTGCCAACCAAGAGGTTTTACGCCGCAGATTGATTCACACTAAGATTCCACTTTGCGCACAGCTTGGCCAGGCAAAGATTAGTGTTCGAGAGCTGCTTAACCTCCAGGCAGGGGATGTTGTTGAGCTAGATAGTCAGGCTGGTGGAGATATCCTTCTCCTCATTGGGTCTGAGCCTAAATTTTGGGCCCGCCCAGGTCGTGTTGATGGTCGTTTGGGCCTAAAAATTAGCGCCCCGTATAAAGGAGATGAAAGCAGTGGATGACAAGCTTCTTAGCCAACAAGAGATAGATGCTCTTCTAAAGGCTGGGCCGGAAAATGAAATCCAGCATTTAGACGATATAGAGATCGATGCATTAGGCGAAATTGGCAACATCGCCATGGGTACAGCGGCTACGACTCTTTCCATGCTGCTGGGACAGGAAGTCAAAATAACCACTCCCAAAGTATCAGTTACTAATGAGCAAGATCTGAAGCAAAATTATCCTTATCCTTATGTACTGCTTGAGGTGAGTTATGTCCAAGGCCTTGAAGGAACCAATCTGTTAGTAGTGAAAGAAGAAGATGCTATTTTGATTTCAGAATTAATGATGGGCGGAAGTGGATTGCCTGCAGATATAGACAAGTTGGATGAAATGCGCTTATCGGCGGTAGGCGAGGCTATGAATCAGATGATGGGCTCATCAGCTACGGCTATATCCACCGTATTTGATAAGAGGGTTGCCATTTCGCCCCCTAATATTCATTATGTGAATCTGGCTGAAACCGATCTGATTTCAGCCAGCGGGTCACAGCCTTTGGTACAAGTATTGTTTGCCATGACTATTGGCACTGCTACCAGTCAGATTATGCAAATATTACCACTCAGTTTCGCTAAAGAGATGGTAGCTACGCTTGTGGGTTCGCTGGCTAACAGTTCTGAAGACAACCAGGAGTCTGAGGAAGAAAAGCCTGTTAGTTCACCTTCGGTATCTCCGACAGCTGCATATCCGTCTCAAGAGGAACAGACGCCTGCTACAGTAAAGCCTATGCCAGAAGCCATAGCTTCAAGAAAAGAAAAAGTAATCCAACCGGTGGCGTTTGCGCCGCTTACAGAGGAGAAGCAACCGACCACAGGAACTAATATGGATCTCTTACTAGATATTCCCTTAGAAGTAACAGTGGAGCTGGGACGTACTAAGAGACTAATCAAGGATGTGCTGGAACTAGGTGTAGGTTCGGTGGTAGAACTGGATAAACTGGCTGGCGAGCCTGTGGATGTAGTGGTAAATGGTAAGCTGGTAGCCCGGGGTGAGGTGGTAGTGATCGATGAGAATTTTGGTGTTCGGATAACCGATGTTCTCACGCCGGTGGAAAGGGTAAAACAGTTGCAATAAGAGCGGGAGGTTAAGAAAGTGAGCAATAGAATTCTAATTGTAGACGATGCAGCCTTCATGCGTATGATGCTCAAGGACATTTTGGCCAAGAATGGCTATGAGATTGCCGGCGAGGCCCCAAATGGGCTGCTAGCCATAGAACGGTACAAAGAGACTCACCCAGACTTGGTTACTATGGATATTACAATGCCTGAAATGGATGGAATTACAGCTGTTAAGGAGATCCGTAAATTCGATCCAGATGCTCGCATTGTAATGTGCAGTGCCATGGGTCAGCAAGCAATGGTGATAGAAGCTATCCAGGCCGGTGCCCGTGATTTTATCGTGAAACCATTTCAACCGGAGAGAGTTCTCGAGGCGGTCCGCAAGAATTTGGCCTAAGGGGTCTTATAACATGCGCCATTTTAAAGATAGAGTAGCTGTGGTCATTGCGTTTTTACTGCTAGTGGTCATCGTGTTCAAGGGAACTGCTGGTAGTGCCAATGCTATGAGTGGTTCTGGGTCACAAGAGGCGTTTATGGGTTCGTCTAATACTACTGAGTCAGCAAGAGACAGTGGTGGGTCTGATTTTAACCCTGGGCGCTTGTTACTGAAAATGGTACTGGGTTTAGTAGCGGTTTTAGGCTTACTGTTTTTGGTGGGCAAAATTGTAGCCGGTCGTCTTGGTTTGCCACCAGGGAGTGCTCATTATTTGGCGGTGCTAGATACCTTACCGCTAGGGGCGGGGAAGGGTTTACTTATTGTCCAGGCTGGCAAAAAACAATATCTTCTGGGTGTAGGTGGCGACCGTATTACCATGCTTACCGAGCTGGAATCCGCGGATTTGACTGCTTTGTCGCCGGAGTCTCCTGAGTTTGCCAAAGTTTTAGCTCAAACGCAAACGACTAAATCAAATTATTGGCAACAGGCAACTGACTTAATAAGGCATCAGGTTATGCGTTTGCGCGGTGATGAACATAAAGGAGAAGGCGAATGAGGATGACAAGACGTCGTTTATGTGTGAGTGCAATTATAACTTTGATTGTTTTTGGGGCTAGTAATTCGGCTGCAGCCCAACCCTTGGTTTTTCCCAGGGTAGAGTTAGGCCTTACCCCGGCTACTGAGCCCCAAGAGGTGGCACTTAGTTTACAATTATTGTTCTTACTCACTGTGCTTTCGTTAGCGCCAGCTATCCTTATACTGACCACTTCCTTTACTCGTGTAGTTATAGTCTTATCTTTTGTCCGTAGTGGGTTGTCTACTCAGCAGGTTCCACCTAACCAGGTAATTCTTGGGTTGGCGTTGTTCCTTACCTTTTTTATTATGGCTCCGTATTGGAGTCAGGTTAACGAGCAGGCACTTCAACCTTATTTAAGTGGACAAATATCACCCCAAGAAGCTTTAAGAAGCGGTGCTGAGCCGATACGCTCTTTTATGTTCAAAGAGACGAGAGAAAAAGATTTAGCTCTGTTCGTTCAACTGGCAGATCTCCCTCGACCGGAGGATTACGAAGACGTACCAACCCATGTTCTGATTCCCGCTTTTGTCATTAGTGAGTTGAAAACGGCGTTCCAGATTGGGTTTCTAATATACATACCATTTCTTATTATTGACATGGTTGTGGCGAGCACATTAATGTCCATGGGTATGTTGATGCTTCCACCGGTGATGATTTCTCTTCCATTTAAACTGTTGTTATTTGTTATAGTTGATGGTTGGCATTTAGTGGTTCAGTCTCTACTGGAGAGTTTTTAGGAAGAAACGGAGTGTAGTGTATGAGTGAAGAATTTGTTCTTAGCCTAGGACGCGATGCATTATATACAGCGTTATTGGTGGCTGGGCCCTTACTTTTGCTAAGTCTTTCTGTGGGTCTTTTAGTCAGTATTTTTCAGGCTACCACTCAAATTCAAGAACAGACCCTGTCTTTTGTACCCAAAATAGTGACTGTTTTTCTAGGGTTAGTGATTTTTGGCCCGTGGATGCTTAAGATAATGCGTGACTTTACGGTACGTCTTGTGTCTGTGATACCCACAGTGCTGCAGTAGGATACAACATGATAGATTTGGGTTATTGGAGCAGTGCCTACTGGGTATTTTTGCTTCTTGTAGCGCGCTTAGGTGGGTTTCTTATCACGGCCCCGTTTTTTGCTAACCGCAACATACACCCTAGCCTAAGAGCCTTTTTGAGCTTACTACTAGGATTGCTTTTTCTTCCGTTATTTCCGGTAACGGATGTGATGTTACCGGCTAATGTTTGGTCTTTCACTTTCACGTTGCTTCGGGAAGTGGGGTTAGGTCTGGTTTTAGGCTATGTAGCAAGTATCATTTTCGCCGCGTTTCAGGTGGCAGGACAAATTATTGATATGCAAGTTGGATTCGGCATGATTAACGTAATAGATCCACAAAGCGGCAACCAGATACCTTTAATAGGCAATTTCCTTTATTTGATCGCCATGCTTGTTTTTCTTGCTTACGATGGCCATCATTTCTTATTTCATGCCCTTTGGAGCAGCTGGCGAGTAGTACCGCCAGGGGGAACTTGGGGGAGTCCGGATTTACTATGGGAAGTTGCGAGAGTTGTTGCGGTGATGTTTGTCGCCGGTATTGAAATTGCTACTCCAGTTTTAGGAGCCTTGTTTTTAGCTGATTTGGCTTTGGCCGTGTTAGCTCGGACTATGCCACAGCTCAATGTTTTTGTGGTGGGCTTACCGATGAAATCTTTGTTGGGGTTATTCACATTGGCTATTTCTTTACCCGCTTACGGTGTTTTCTTACGGATAGTGCTCACGGAGGTGCAACGAACCCTTGATATCATTCTTACTCTCATGCCACCGTGATAAGATTGTACCCCACAATATAAATCTGCAGCTTTTTGCCGGAGAAGAAAAAACGGAACCGGCGACTCCTCA
This sequence comes from Bacillota bacterium, assembly GCA_012839445.1. Taxonomy (GTDB): domain Bacteria; phylum Bacillota; class DTU030; order DUMP01; family DUMP01; genus DUNI01. The sequence goes on along the minus strand of DUNI01000236.1, from coordinate 27,607 downwards.
CCGACGGCAGGAAGCTCGTCGAAAGGGCCAAGTGTTTCACAGTGTTGAGTTCACGGCGGCAATAAATCTCCTGGCTGCTGGCAGCATAGCTTTTTGGTTAATCCCATGGTGGCGAGATAAAATCACGACCCTAACCCGTACATTGTACATGCTGGACCATCAGAATTTTGATATGGCTTTTGCTAATCAACTAGGAATTATGGTCGTGATCGACTTTCTGCGTTTGATGGCACCACTATTTTGTGTTGCTGTAGTAGCTGGATTGGCCGCTAATTTGGCCCAGGTGGGCTTTGTCTTTAGCATGGAACCGTTGACTTTTAGATTAGACCGGCTTAACCCCATCGCTGGCTTCCAGCGTATCTTTTCACGGCGATCTGTAGCTAATTTAGCGAAAAGTATCCTAAAATTGTGCTTAGTCGCGGCTGTGGCGTACAAGAGTTTAAGTAAAGAGTACGACTTGATTCCACGGCTTCCCCTTGTTGGTGTGACAGGCTACATGGCTACTCTAGGCACTTTAGTTTGGCGATTACTATGGCAGTGTGGAGCTGTTATTTTACTGCTATCAGTGGCTGATTATGCTTACCAGCGTTGGGAATATGAGAAGAGCTTGCGGATGTCGATCCCGGAAATCAAGGAAGAGTTTAAACAAATGGAAGGCAGTCCAGAATTAAGAGCGCATATACGGGAACGACAACAGCAGATAGCTCGTGCGCGCATGATGCACCAAATTCCTCAAGCTGATGTAGTAATCACTAACCCAACCCATTATGCCATTGCTCTTAAGTACGATGCTGCTACCATGTCGGCCCCAAAGGTAGTAGCTAAAGGAGCTGGTTTGATCGCTGAACGGATTAAGGAAATTGCCCGACAGCATGCAGTGCTATTGGTCGAAAATAAGCCTTTGACCCAGTCATTATTTCGTGCAGTGGAAGTGGGCGATGATATTCCGGCTTCTTTTTATCAAGCAGTGGCCGAAGTGTTGGCCTATGTATATCGCCAGCGGGGACTAATCTAAGCGAAAGGAGTAACTAGAATGTTTCAGGTGGAGGGCACAGCCTCAGCCCGGGGCGTAAATTATAGCGACCTGGGAGTGGCAGTGGCAGTTGTCGCCGTTGTTCTAATGATGATAGTACCGCTGCCTACGTTCATATTAGATCTCTTGCTTACCTTTAATATTACCTTTGCCCTCACTGTACTGTTAGTTACCATGTATGTACAGCATCCATTAGAGATCTCTGTTTTTCCTTCACTATTACTGTTGGCAACTTTGTTTCGATTAGCCCTTAATGTTTCCTCCACTCGGCTTATCTTACTTCATGGGTACGCTGGACGGGTGGTTCAAGCATTTGGACAATTTGTTGTTGGTGGTAATGCGGTAGTAGGTTTTATCGTTTTCATTATCCTTATTATTATTCAGTTTGTAGTTATAACACGAGGTGCAGAACGGGTGGCGGAAGTAGCAGCACGTTTTACCCTGGATGCAATGCCAGGTAAACAAATGAGCATAGATGCCGATTTAAATGCCGGCCTTATCGATGAAGAAGAAGCTCGGTCGCGGCGCCAGGAAGTGCGACGGGAAGCAGACTTTTATGGTGCTATGGACGGTGCCAGTAAATTTGTAAAAGGCGATGCTATAGCAGGTATAATTATTACCATAGTAAATATTATTGGCGGCTTTATTATCGGGGTAATGCAAGGCCAGCTGGAACCGCTTCAGGTATTACAAAAGTATACGATTCTTACTGTGGGTGATGGTCTTGTAAGCCAGATTCCGGCGTTACTGGTTTCTACTGCCACCGGTATTTTAGTAACTCGGGCTGCTTCCGCTGGAAATCTGGGACAAGATTTAACCGGCCAGGTTTTTAGTGAACCGAGAATTCTATATTTGGCAGCCAGTCTTCTGGCTGTGTTAGGTCTGATACCCGGGTTACCGCATGTTGCGTTTCTGGCCTTGGCGGCACTATTTGCTTTTTTGGGATATCGTTTAAGTCAAGCTGCTACTACAGTGCCGGCAGAGCAGGTTGTTGTTCCCGACAGAGGACTTGAGGAGTTACGGCGGCCAGAGGCAGTGGCAGCGTTGTTGCCTTTGGATCCACTGGAAATTGATTTAGGGTATGGTTTAATTGGATTGGCTGATGCTGAGCAGGGTGGCGACTTGTTAGATCGGGTGGTATTGTTACGGCGACAGCTGGCATTGGAACTGGGTTTGCTGGTGCCTACTGTACGGATTCGTGACAACATAGCTTTGGCGCCGAACACGTATATTATTTTACTTCGAGGTGCGGAAGTCGCGCGTGGGGAAGTGCTTCCTGGTTACTATCTGGCTATGGGGGAACTTACCGGTACAAAAGAACCGGGTATTCCTACTCGCGAACCTGCATTTGGTCTTCCGGCTTGGTGGGTTACTGCTGCAGAAAAAGAGAAAGCAGAACGGGAAGGTTTTACAGTAGTGGATCCAGCTACAGTCTTGGCTACCCACTTGACGGAGGTAATCAAGAAACATGCAGCAGAAATTCTAAGTCGTCAGCAACTGGAGATAATGCTAGAGACTACGCGTAAGGAAAACCCTGCTTTAGTTAACGAGGTGGTACCGGGAATAATAGCCCCGTTAGATCTAAAAAAGATTTTAGGGAACTTGCTTCACGAAGGTGTTTCTGTTCGTGATCTGACAACTATTTTGGAGACAGTGGGCAATTATGGTCGCTTAACCAAAGACACGGATACCCTTACGGAGTACGTACGCCAGTCCTTAGGACGGCAGATTTCCCGTAGTCTTTCTCCTGAAGGGAGGCCAGTGCAAGCTCTCACTTTAGATCGATCAATAGAGGAAGCAGTGGAAAAAAGCCTACAGCAAACAGAGCAAGGGACGTTTTTGGCTATGGAACCCCAGGTAGCAGAACACATTTTGGCTTCGCTAAAGGAAGAGCTTAAACGAATTCCACCAGGGCAAGGGCCACCGGTGGTGTTGGCTTCTCCCTTGGTTCGTTTCTACTTTAAACGCTTGGTAGAGCGAGCCTTTCCCCAGTTAGTTGTTGTCTCCTACAATGAGTTGGATCCTGATTTGACTGTAGATGTGTTGGGAAGGGTGAGCTTAAAATGAAGATCAGGCGCTATGTCGCTTCTACCTTGGAAGAAGCGGTAGATCGCGTAAAAAGAGATTTAGGCCGCGATGCAATTATTTTAGAAGTACGGCGAATACGTGCACCGGGCTTCTGGGGTTGGCTAAAACGTCGACGTATTGAGGTTACGGCGGCTGTGGCCCAACCACCGACGCCGGCTGTTCCTTTGCGTCAGGCATCAATAACTCAGCAGGTGCCGGTTCCGGCGGTACAACGTATTAGGCGCACCAATCCGCTTGCATCTCCAGTTGTAGAAGAAGAGCTGATGCCAGAACGCCTTCGTGTGCCTTACAACTTGGCTCGTCATCATACCGAACGCTTGATAAATCGTGGTGTAGAGGTGGACTTGGCACGAAACATAGTGGAACAGGCCCTGGCTACCATACCCGCCGAAGAGTTAGGCAATAGCCAGGCACTAACTCAGAGTATTAAAAAAGTAGTAATGGGGTTTTTCCCACCGCAAAAGTGCGGGGGTCTAACTGGACCCGTGATAGCATTTGTGGGACCTACGGGAGTAGGAAAAACCACTACCGTTGCAAAATTAGCCGCTGTGTATAGTTTGCAGCAAGGGAAAAAAGTAGCTCTTATTACTACCGATACCTATCGTATTGCAGCGGTTGAACAGCTACGACGTTATGCCAATATCTTGCATGTTCCTTTGGCGGTTGTCTATACAGCCGATGATTTACAGTCGGCACTTGACCAATACAAAGAAGCAGAAGTTATTTTGGTGGATACAGCCGGTCGCAGTCCTCAGCAGGGATTGCATTTGGCAGAACTAAGAAACCTATTAGCCAGTATTCCCGACCTTCAAACTGCTTTGGTGGTTAGTGCCACCACTAAAGCAGAAGACTTAGAGTTAATTTACGAGCGATTTCGCATCTTCTCACCGTGCCAGGTGGTTTTTACCAAGATAGATGAGACTGAAAGTGCAGGTACCCTCTTGAGTTTAGTGAATCTAATGCAGGTACCAGTGGGGTTTATTGCCAACGGGCAAAATGTTCCCGATGACCTAAAAGCAGCTAACCCAAATTTGCTGGCAAACTTGATTTTGGGAGGTGCCAACCATGCCTGATCAGGCGCAGCGGCTGCGCCAATTAGTGCAGGAATGGGAACGGCGCCGCAAGAAACGGACTATTGCCATTACCAGTGGCAAAGGTGGGGTGGGTAAGACCAATATAGCGGCCAATTTAGCTTTAGCACTTCATGAACAGGGGTACGCAGTCACTCTTTTGGATGCCGATCTTGGACTAGCCAATTTAGATGTGGTGCTCGGTATTACGCCGCCGTATACTTTAGGACAGGTGGTACAGCGCGAATGCAGCTTGATTGATATTGTACATTGTGCTTACGGAGTAAAGGTAGTGGCTGGCGGAAGTGGCTTAGAGGAGCTGGCAACTTTGCCAGATAGTGAACTCTTATATCTATTTCATGATGCCGCTCAGATAGACAGTGATTTTTTTCTTATTGATACGGGAGCAGGGATTTCACCTAAAGTGACCAGTGTGGCCTTAGCGGCACAGGAAGTAGTAGTGGTAACTACGCCTGAGCCCACTGCTTTAACTGATGCTTATGCTTTGATTAAAGTCCTTACTCGAAAAAATGCTAACTTAACTCTGCATTTGGTGGTTAATCGTGCTTCAAATAAGAAAGAGGCTCAACAGGTGACTTCTAACTTTTGTCGGGTAGCAAAGGATTTCTTATCGGTTACTGTTAATCCTTTAGGCTATATACCGGAAGATCGGTTGCTCAGAAGTGCTGTACATCGCCAGCAACCTTTATTACTATCGTTTCCGTCGGCTCCGGCGGCAGAGCAACTACGAGTGATTGCAGCTTCTTTAGCAGGTACTGTATGCCCGTCAGTTTATGGCAGTGGGTTGAGGGGTTTTTTGGGCCGGCTGCGTTCCTTGTTTCGTTAGGAGGTGTACTGCTACATGGGGTCTAAGCTAAAGCTCAATCAAAAAGTTACCATTCAAAAAGAGTCTGATCAAAATAGTAAGTTTTACACGTCTTACATAGCTGCCATGGAAGGTGACACTATCAGCCTAGCCACTCCCATGCATCATGGCAGGTTAATCTTGTTTAATCGAGGTGACAAGATTCGCGTTTATGCGTGGCCACTGATGTTTGTAACTGAAGTGTTATCGCGTCGCCTATTCCCACATCCTTTGCTAGTAGTACAGCGTCCACGGGTTTTTATCAAAGAGCAAAAACGGGCATTCGTTCGTTTAGAGGCTAGTGTACCGGTTATGGTTTGGGAGCTGACTGGTGGCCTTCTTTCCAAACCTACAGGTACAGAGGTGAAAACACATACAGTGGACCTTAGTGGTGGCGGAGTGTTACTTGTCTATCCTAGAGATCTGAAGCCAGGAACATGGCTGGAAATGGAAATTGACTTACCGAAAAAGGTAAGGTGTCGAGCCCAGGTTAGACGCGTAGAGCATATAGAACAAGGGTTAGAAAAAGTGCGCCTAGCAGTTGAGTTTGTTGAGATTACTCAAGCTGATCAGGACAAAATCATGGCGTTTATTTTTGAGCGCCAACGGGAATTACGCCGTCGAGGATTGTTATGATGATGAAAATAGTGGCATTAGCCGCATCTACTGGTGGACCGCAGGCTTTAAGCTATATTTTCCGTGGATTATCAGCTCAGCTTCCGGCTGCCTATGTGGTAGTTCAGCATTTGCTCCCGGAGTTTGTAACATATTTTGCCGAACATTTGGCTAAAGGGGTAAGTTTTCAAGTCCAAGTGGCAACAGACGGACTAATTCTTGAGCCTGGGATTGTTGCCATAGCGCCCCCTAACGTTCACCTATTGGTTCAAACGACAGACGAGTCTCCAGTAAGATGGCAGGTAACATTGAGTAAGGACGCACCAGTTGGAGGTCATTGCCCGGCAGCAGATCCATTATTTGCTTCCGTGGCGGATTCCTGTGGGAAGCGGGGCATAGGGGTTATTCTTACCGGGATGGGCAGTGATGGGGCTGAGGGATTGCTCAAAATCCGCCAAGCCGCGGGGGTAACTATAGGGCAGGATGCTGCTACATCAACGGTGTTTGGTATGCCCAGGGCTGCTTGGGAACGCGGTGCTGTTGAAAAAATGGTATCGCTAGCAGATATTCCCGCTGCCATAACTGAGGCAGTGCTGACCCCGTAAGTACAACAATGGGTACACGAATAGAAGGGGAGAAGCTTATGACAAACGACATGTCACGATATCAAGAAGTATTTTTTGCTGAGGCCCAAGAGCATTTGCAGGCTCTAAATGATGGACTTCTTGCTCTGGAGCAAGATCCTGATGACCAAGATGCTATAAACCTGGTCTTTCGAGCTGCTCATACCATTAAAGGCATGGCAGCCACTATGGGATTTAACACCACTACCATGCTTACTCATAACTTGGAGAATGTGCTTGATAACATGCGTTCCGGAGCACTTCAGCTCTCTCCACAGCTGTCAGATTTGTTGTTTAAGGGAGTTGACGCTCTGGAGAGTATCTTAGGCCATGCACAGGCAGGGACAGAGCCAGCAGAGGAGTCAATTGCCAATCTACTGGCAGAACTTAATAGTTGGACTGCTGGCGAAAATCAACAGCCGGTTAATTCAGAGGGAATAATATCGACGGCAAAGCCATTAAGTAGTGATGAATTAAAAGAGCACGAGCTTCAGGTGGTAGATGAGGCCTGGGCACGTGGTTATCGTGCCTACTTTGTTACGGTACGACTGTCCCCTAATTGTTTGATGAAGGCTGTTCGGGTGTTTCTAATTTTCCAACGACTGCAAGCTGAGGGCGAGATTTTACGGGCTGAGCCTCCTGTTGAGGATTTGGAAGAGGAAAAATTCAAGGACAGTTTCCGCTTACTTTACATCTCAGAGCTAAGTAAGCAAGCGATCCAGACTCTTATTAATGAAGTTAGCGATGTGGTGGCAGCGGAAGTTGTAGCAGTAAATGCTAAGGACGACAAAAAGAGCAAGGCCACGACCGGTCCAAGTACACCGGCAGTGAAAAAAAGCTTTCGACACTTAACTACCCAGACGGTTCGCATTGATATCCACCGCTTGGACAGCTTGATGAATCTTGTAGGTGAGCTTGTGATTACAAAGACCCGCTTGGAGCAGCTTCTTATGGTACACAGTTCGCCCGATATTGAAGAGACGTTACAATCTCTGTCGCGGGTAGCAGGCGGATTACAGGACGCTGTAATGAAAGCGCGCATGGTACCGCTAGCTCAAGTGTTCAACCGGTTTCCTCGTATGGTGCGGGATTTGACCCGCGAACTGGGGCGACAAGTAGAGTTTACTATTGAAGGTGAGGAAACAGAGCTTGACCGAAGCGTCATTGATGAGATTGGAGATCCGTTGGTGCACTTATTGCGCAACGCCATTGACCATGGCGTGGAATCGTCTGCAGACAGGCAGAACAAAGGCAAGCCAGCTGAAGGCAGAGTGCGACTTAGTGCCGGTTACGAGGGGAATAACGTCGTTATTGCTGTGGAAGATGATGGTGAAGGTATCGATCCTGAGAAAATACTAGCCCAGGCGCGAGAAAGAGAATTGATTACTGCTGAGCAAGCGCAAAGGTTAAGCGACGATGAGGTTTATCGCTTGCTCTTTTTACCTGGTTTTTCTACTTCTTCGGCTGTTAGCGATGTGTCAGGTCGCGGCGTTGGACTAGATGTGGTACGAAGCAAAATCGAGTCATTAGGCGGAAATGTGGAAGTGACTAGTAGTATTGGCCAGGGCACGCGTTTTAGCATCCGATTGCCGCTCACGTTGGCTATCATCCAAGCTTTGATGGTTGAGTTAGGATCAGAAATGTATGCCTTACCCTTAGAAACAGTGGAAGAAATCCAGGTTCTGCAAAAAGAGGAAATTAAGAGGGTGCGGGCTAGGGAAGTAATGGTATTGAGGGGTGAGGTTGTACCTTTAGTACGGCTGGGATCGCTGCTCGACTGCAATAAAAACAATCAACCGGCAAAGGAGTTACCAGTGGTAGTTGTACGAGGTGATGGCAGTAGGGCTGGGCTGATTGTAGATGATTTACTAGGACAGCGAGAGATTGTGATTAAGTCTTTAGGCCGGTTCATCGGAAGCCTACCTGGTGTTGGCGGAGCAACTATCTTGGGTGATGGGCGAGTGGCTCTAATCATTGACCCTGCCGGGATAATTAATCTGGCTGAAAAACGCCAATGGAACCCAGCCAAACAGGCATCACCACCTTATCGGTAAATCTGTATATGTTTTGAGTAGTCAGATCTAGGATGAATTAGAGGTCAAAGATGAGGAGGGTCAACAATGCCACAAAAAGAAAGGCAACTTGTGGTGTTTAGTTTGGGACAAGAAGAATACGGAGTAGATATTTTGCAGGTTCAAGAAATTAAACGACTTACTGAAATCACTAGAGTGCCCAATGCGCCAGATTTTGTGGAAGGCGTCATTAATCTGCGGGGGAATGTTATTCCCGTTATCGACCTACACAAGCGCTTTAGTCTAAAGGCGGCCGAAGTTACCGATGAAAGCCGGATAGTGATTGTGAACGTGCAGGACATAACAGTAGGCATTACCGTGGATGCTGTATCAGAAGTAATAACGCTGGAAGCGGATGCTTTCGCACCTCCACCACCGTTAGTTGCCGGCATTGAGGCCAGTTTCATTGAAGCTATTGGTAAGTTAGAAGACAGGCTCCTTATTCTCCTTAACATGGATCGAATTCTTGGTCTTGATGAAGTGGCAGCGACAAAGGAAGTGACTCAGAAAGCGGTACAGGAAGGTGTATAGAAGTGGGTCAAGAATGGTCCGAAATGCATCTTGATGTCCTAAAGGAAGTGGGTAACATAGGGGCTGGGAATGCTGCTACAGCTTTGGCAGACTTGCTTGGCCAACAGATAAATATGCAAGTACCGGCTGTAATGTGGTTGCCCTTGGATGAAGTGGCTACTCGTTTGGGCGGACCGGAAAATCCTGTGGCCGGAATTCTTTTAGACATAGACAGCCAGGCTCCGGCAACTATTTTAGTAGTATTTCCGTTAGAGCAAGCCTGCTTTTTGTTAGACATACTTTTTGATCGGCCACAAGGCAGCTCTAACGTCATGGATGAAATAGGCATGTCGGCTCTAAAAGAAGTGGGCAATATTTTGGCGGGATCGTACTTAACTTCTCTTAGTGCTTTTACCGGCCTGACGTTTGTTCCTATGGTGCCGGCAATGGCGGTTGATATGGCTGGAGCCGTTTTGGATTATGTATTGGCGGAGTTTGGCCAAGTGGCAGACCAGGTATTGCTTATCGAGACTGAATTTTTAGCTTTAGGCCGGGATATTTATAGTTACTTTTTCTTGGTACCAAAACCGGATGCCCTAAAAGCCATTTTTGCTGCCCTGGGGGTGGGCTTTGAGTGAAGGAAATACGCCGGGTGGGAATGGCGGACTTGGCGGTGGCCTCTTCACCCATGAAATTGGTTACCATAGGATTGGGCTCTTGTGTTGGGGTGGCTCTTTATGATCAAAGAGCTAAAGTAGGAGGCTTAGCACACATAATGTTGCCTAAGTCAAATGGGCCATTCGTTTCTAATCCTGCTAAGTTTGCCGACACAGCTTTGCCACTATTGGTAACGAAAATGCAGGAATGCGGAGCAGTACACCGGCGTCTTACAGCAAAATTAGCAGGCGGAGCTCAGATGTTTAGACTGGATCGACCCACTGAGACTATGCGGATTGGTGAGAGAAACGCTGTAGCCATATTACAATGGTTGGAAAATGCACGAATTCCCGTGTTGGCTAAAGATACTGGTGGTAATTGGGGGCGCACAGTAGAATTGGATACCGGAACAGGTGAGTTCTTGGTAAGGACTATTGCTCGTGGGGAAAAGATTCTGTAGTAAACGGTAACAAAGTCGGTAGAGTCAATTAAAACAGCATGGCTCGCAGGAGGTGGTGGCCCTATGGATATGAATGAACTTTGGGGCCGATATAAAAAAAATCAGGATCGTGCGGCCTGGGAAAAAATAGTGGGGCAATATGCCTCGCTAGTGAAACATGTGGCCGGCCGGTTGCGGCTGTTACTGCCAGCTCATGTGGATTATGACGATTTAGTTGGGAATGGAGTTTTTGGCTTACTGACAGCCATTGAACGGTTTGAACCGGAGCGGGGAGTAAAGTTCGAGACCTTTGCCACCACTCGCATTAGGGGAGCCATTTTAGACAGCCTTAGAGCAGCAGATTGGGCACCTCGTTCGTTACGCCAACGCGAACGGGAGATAGCTCAAGCGTATGGCACCTTAGAACGACGTTTCGGGCGTCCGGCAACAGATATTGAAGTAAGTGCTGAACTAGGAATAGAGCTTAAGGAATTACACGAGTTGGAATGCCAGATCAGTCAGGCTACTTTCCTATCTCTTGATGCTCCCTTGAAAGCGACCGAGGATGGTGAGCAAGTACCTTTAGGCATGAAAATTGCCACTCAAGAGGGAGATCCTATAAAGGCTTTGGAAGAAACGGAAAAACGGGAGCTTTTAGCACAGGCAGTGCAATCCCTACCGGAAAGAGAGCAATTGGTAGTGTCGCTATATTATTATGAAGACCTTAATATCAAGGAAATTGCCGAGATCATAGGTGTAACTGAATCCAGGATTTCTCAACTACACACTCGTTCATTGCTGAGATTAAGAGGCCACCTGCTTTGCTACAGTGAAGAACTTGAATTGGCTGAACGATTAACAAAGAAGAAAAAACGAGCGGCAGGGCAGGTGAGATGATATGAGCATCAAAGGCGTTGAGCAGATTATGCCTAAAGTTGATCACATGGGCCGGATCCAAAGAATTGCGGATGAAGGGACAGCTGCGGAGCGTTTTGTTTTGCAACTCAACCAGCAAATCCAAGCTAAACGCCAGAGTGTGCCGGAAACCACTAAGTCGGCGGAAAATCGAGTCGATAACCCTGACCGACACGATAAGAAACGGCACCGGCCTCCAAAACAACAAAAACCTGGTTCACCGGCTAAGAAGGATCAAGAAACAGATGTTTCTATTCCAGGACGTGGGGGGCAATTAGATGTTCGCACCTGAGACAGGAGGGCACCTATGAAAACCATTGTGCTACTTTTAGCAGCGTTGGCTGCAGGCTATCTGGGGGGATGCCTGGCATTGGTTCGAGCGCAAGAGAAAGAAAAAACACAGTTGCGGGGAGCTATGGATGAACTACTGTCAGAACTTACGTTTGTAGCGGCAAAAAGCTGTGAACAACTAGTTGATGAACGACGCCGAGTAGAGCAGCTAATAAAGAAGCTTAGAGAAAATAAGATTATAAATATGCCAAGTGAGGAGTTCTTAAGTGATACTGGCCAATTTGGGCAAGCTATAGATACAAAGACCATTTTAAGAGCGCATAGTCAAAATGAGCCTTCCGGTGTTTCTTCCAAGCTGTGGAACCAAGTGGTAACCTTAGATAAACAAGGAAAAAGTAGTACGGAAATAGCTAAGGAGCTTGACATGGGGCAAGGTGAGGTTCAGCTGGTTTTGAATTTAGCTCGGCAATAAAAATGGTGAATAGGCCAATATAATGTATTGCGTATTGCTAAGGCTGACAATCTATGGTATACTACTTCAGGCTAAAACACACGCTTCTTGACCTAGCTAGGTGTGCCTTTAATGGTTCTGGATGGGGTTGATGGGAGCGGAGGCAAAACTTAAGGAGGTTAGTAAATGGCAGTAGTTACCATGAAGCAACTGCTAGAAGCCGGGGTTCACTTTGGCCATCAGACCCGGCGATGGAATCCTAAGATGGCGGATTATATTTTTACCGAGAGAAATGGTATTTATATCATTGACCTTCAAAAGACAGTACGGAAAATAGAAGAAGCGTATGATTTTGTCCGTGATTTGGCAGCGCAAGGCGGCTCTATTTTGTTTGTAGGAACCAAGAAGCAAGCCCAGGAGTCTATTAGAGAAGAAGCTGAGCGCTGTGGAATGTTTTATGTCAATGTACGTTGGTTAGGTGGAATGCTTACTAACTGGCAAACAATTAGGAAACGTATTGGGCGTTTGGACGAACTGGAGAAGATGGAAGCAGAAGGCATGTTTTCTGTTTTGCCGAAGAAAGAAGTTATGCAGCTTATGGCTGAGAAAGAACGCTTGAACAAGTTCCTGGGTGGCATTAAGGAGATGCCGGGACTGCCCCAGGCTGTTTATGTCGTTGATCCGCGCAAGGAACGTATTGCTGTAGCGGAAGCCCGCAAACTGGGCATTCCTATTATCGCTATTGTAGATACTAACTGTGATCCCGATGAAATAGACTACATTATTCCCGGTAACGACGATGCTATTCGGGCAGTTCGGTTGCTGACTTCTAAGATGGCTGATGCAGTACTGGAAGGTAAGCAAGGAGAGCAGACTACAGAAGAAGTAAAATGAAAGAGGAGGTAGGGGTAGAGGCAGGGTGATGATAACCCTTACCAACCCTTACCTTTTTATTATGGTGGGGAGGTACGAAAAGTGGCGGTTACTGCCAAAATGGTAAAAGAACTAAGAACAAAAACCGGTGCCGGTATGATGGATTGCAAGCGTGCTTTACAAGAAGCAGACGGTGACATGGACAAGGCTGTGGAACACCTAAGAGAAAAAGGATTAGCAGCAGCTTCCAAGCGTGCTGGACGGACAGCAGCCGAGGGGATTATTGAATCATATATTCACTTAGGTAGCAAGCTGGGTGTTCTGGTAGAGGTTAATTGTGAGACCGACTTTGTTGCTCGTACAGAGGAATTTCAGGAGTTTGCCAGAGACGTTGCTATGCAGGTAGCTGCTACCAATCCTCTATACTTGTCCAAGGAAGATGTTCCGGAAGAAGTCTTGGTCAAGGAAAAGGAGATCCTTCGTGCGCAGGCTCTAAACGAAGGTAAGCCCGAAAAAATTGCGGACAAAATTGTTGAGGGCCGGATAGCGAAGTTCTATAGCGAGAATTGCCTATTAGAACAACCGTTTATCAAGGACCCAGACAAGAAAGTCAGTGACTTACTAACAGAAAAAATGGCTCGCATTGGTGAGAATATGGTTATACGCCGTTTTGTCCGTTTTCGTCTTGGAGAAATGCTAGAATGACCTATCCTGCCCGATTATATATTTTTCGGTCGGGAGGAGCTAAAAATGTTGTTACAACCAAAATACAAACGTGTTGTGCTTAAGTTGAGCGGAGAGGCACTGGCTGGAGAGAAAGGCTTCGGATTAGATCACCAAGTCGTCAAAAGCGTAGCTCAAGAAGTGAAGGAAATTTACACGCTTGGGGTGGAAGTAGGCATAGTTGTAGGTGGTGGCAATATCTGGCGGGGTGTTGCAGGTAGCCAAATGGGTATTGACCGTGCTACAGCCGATTACATGGGCATGTTAGCTACGGTGATAAATGCTTTGGCTTTTCAGGATGCCCTAGAAAAGATCGGGGTTGATACCCGTGTCCAAACCAGTATCGAGATGCGCGCAGTGGCAGAGCCATATATTCGTCGCCGTGCTATTCGCCACTTAGAAAAGGGACGAGTAGTGATCTTTGCAGCTGGTACAGGTAGCCCATATTTTAGCACTGATACTACAGCTGCATTAAGAGCGGCTGAGATCGGGGCGGAGGTCATTCTAATGGCTAAGCGAGTAGACGGCGTCTACGATTCTGATCCGCTAAAGAATCCATCAGCGAAGAAATTTACTGAACTGAGCTATATCGATGTGCTGAACCAAGGTTTGGGAGTTATGGATTCCACGGCAGCTTCACTTTGTATGGACAATGACATACCTTTGTTGGTATTCGGCATTTCTATCTCAGGTAACATTAAACGGGCGGTAGTAGGGGAAAGCATTGGTACTATTGTAGGGAGGGAGCATAATGCCATTAGGTCAGATTGAAAGTGAAGCCGAAGGCAAGATGAAGAAAACCCTGGAAAACTTTCGTAAAGAATTGGCTACAATGCGTACCGGCAGGGCTACTCCGGCATTGCTGGAGAGAATTACGGTAGACTATTACGGTAGTCCTATGCCTATCAATCAGGTAGCAACAGTATCGGTACCCGAACCGCAGCTTTTGGTGATTCAACCTTGGGATCGTTCCATGATCAGCGTTATTGAAAAGGCAATTCTAAAATCAGACTTGGGTTTGAATCCGTCCTCTGACGGGACAGTCCTTCGTTTGCCTATTCCGAGCCTAACCGAAGAACGGCGACGTGAACTTTCCAAGATGATTAGAAAGAAAGCCGAAGAAACGAAAATCGCTATTCGTAATATCCGCCGTGAAGCTAATGATGAGCTCAAACGTTTTGAGAAGGAAAAGTCAATATCTGAAGATGAAACTAAACGACGCCAAGAAGATATTCAAAAGCTTACAGATAAGTTTGTGGATGATATCGATGATGTTACTGAAGTTAAAGAAAAAGAGATTATGAGTATATAATGGCTAACATGCAAGCAATACCTGATGTGTTAGCCTGGCCACTTCAGGAAGCCGTAGCTGAACTTGAGCGGGCCAATCTGGCATTTTGTATAAGGGAGGCTTTCTTACCTGACCAGGAGCTGGCAGGCCACGAGCCACGTGTTGCACGAGTAAAGGTTCGCGGGGAAGCAGTGGAGTTAGTGACAGTAAAGGTTCCGAGGGAGCCAGTAGGCAAGGTGCCCCCTGTATAAGAGGGGGCGTTTGCCTTATGGGGGGGATATGATGACCAGGGGAAAAAGAAAAGATAGGATTAGTTGTGTCAGGACTAATCCCCAACATGTGGCCATAATAATGGATGGGAATGGTCGGTGGGCCAAGAAACGAGGTCGGCCTCGTCTCTTTGGTCATCGAGCAGGGCTAGAGACGGTGCGACGTATAGTCAAAGCGGCACCTAATTATGGTATAAAGTATTTAACCCTCTATGCGTTTTCTACTGAGAACTGGCGGCGACCCCGTCTTGAGGTGGAAGGACTTTTTACTTTGCTTCAAGAATATGTAGACAAAGAAACCACCGAGTTGGTCAAGCAAGGAGTACGGGTGCGATTCTTCGGCAATAGGGAGGGACTTCCTCCTGAAGCTGTAAAGGTAATGGCTCATTGTGAGCAACAGACTTCTGCCGGTAAGCGCCTAAATCTTGGTATTGCTTTAAACTATGGAGGACGTGGAGAAATAGTACGAGCGGTCCAAGCATTGGCAGCCAGGGTTGAAACCGGCGGGTTAAAGGCTGCAGATATTACAGAAGCCGATTTAGAAAGCCATCTTTTTACCCACGGACTACCTGATCCCGATTTACTTATCCGTACTAGTGGTGAGCAACGCTTGAGCAACTTTTTGTTATGGCAGTTAGCGTATTCTGAGATCTACGTTACATCAGTGCTGTGGCCGGATTTTACCGAAGAAGATCTCACAGAGGCATTGTCCTCTTACAGGCAGCGCGAACGACGTTTTGGCGGAATTCCGGACAAAGGATGATTTAAGTGACAGCACGCATTGTTACAGCTGTGTTGGGAGTTCCTACCATTATATTACTCTCTCTTTTGGGTGGCAGGCCTTTTTTTGTGCTAGTGTTGGCGTTGTCAATAACCGGTCTGTTTGAGTATTATCGGCTAACCCATGTACCTCGATTGCTGCGCTGTTGGGGTTATTTATTCGCTACAGCTATTCTTCTTAATGTTTTTACCCAAGGGGTAATAAATTATAGCTGGTTAGCGTTTACGACCTGGATAGCGCTGCTATTGTTTTTGGTAATGATTGGGTTCGACTGTTTTAGTTTTTATCAAGCAGGAGTAGCGCTTTTAGGAGTGTGCTATATCCCACTGTTTTTTAGCTATTTGCTGTCACTAAGGAGTCTACCTCAGGGTGAACGCATCACTATACTTGTTTTTGTTCTTACATGGACTGTAGACAGTGCTGCTTTTTTGGTTGGATCTCGATTTGGTAAATGTCATCTGGCACCGAAACTAAGTCCCCATAAGACGTGGGCGGGAGCTTTGGCTGGACTGCTAGGAAGTGTAGCTGTTGCACTTTTTGCAGCATCGAGTATAGGGGTTACTTTGTGGAAAGCAGTTGTCATGGGTGTGGCTGGAGGTATAGCAGCCATGGTGGGGGACCTACTTGAGTCAACACTGAAACGTTTGGCTCAGGTGAAAGATGCCGGCCGTATTTTGCCGGGGCATGGAGGGGTCCTGGATCGTTTCGATGCCTTGCTTCTTGTTGCTCCCACCATATACTTTATCCTGAGGCTATGGCGCTAAGGGGAGATGATCTCATGAAACGGCAGAACGCATACTTAGTAGCTGCGGTAATGTTTCTTGTATTATTATACTTAGGTTTCCGCTATTTATTGCCGCTGGTTTTGCCATTTGCTTTCGGTGCCTTCTTGGCTTTAATGTTGGAACCGGCTGTGAGTTTTTTACAGCGCAAGGCGCACGTTCCTCGTTCTTTAGCAACGGGGGTCACTATATTAAGCGCGGTTGGTATCAGTGCCCTAGCTTTGGTATTGCTCACGGCTAGCGTGGCGGTAGATGTAAGAGACATAACATATCAGCTTCCTGTGTACAGTAGTACTATGGTTAAGACTATCCAAGATTGGGCTATGGAAACCGAGGCTTTTTATGTGCGACTGCCGGAACCACTTTTGCAAACAGCAGAGGAAGGAGTACGACAGCTGTACAATATTGCCGGGACTATCTTAGGCAGGTTGCTCGGGTCTCTTAAAGCACTGCCAAACTTATTGCTTGGCCTATTTCTAAGTTTCATAGCGGCCTATTTCATCAGCCGGGATCGGTCCCAACTAACTGCTACTGTTTGTCGTTTATTACCATTGGAGAGTGCAGAACGCTTTCGAACGCTGGGGCAAGAAGTGACCAGCAGTTTGGTTGGATTAGTTTGGGCCCAACTGATACTGGTTACAATAACTACACTGGTGGCCATGGCGGGTTTATGGCTTCTGGGAGTGCGTTATCCAGTTTTTATTGGGCTAATAAGCGGCTTACTTGATATTGTACCTGTTTTAGGGCCTAGCCTTATTTTTCTACCGTGGATCGCGGTGGCTTTAGTAAGTGGTCAGGTAGCTTTAGCAATAGGGCTTTTGGCTGTCTATATAACAATGAATATTGTGCGCCAGCTTTTGCAGGCTAAGATTATAGGTTCCCGTACAGGTTTGCACCCGTTGGTGGTATTGGTATCGCTTTATGTAGGCATTAGACTTTTTGGAGCTAATGGAATTATTGTTGGGCCACTAATGGCAATTATTTTTAGGTCACTAATTAGAATGGAGATTTTTGGTGATTTGACAAAGATGTAGGTGAGGAAACATGAATACCTTAGGAATCCTAGGGTCTACCGGCTCTATTGGGTGTCAAGCTCTTCAGGTAGTGGAGGCGCTGCCAGAAGAGATTAAGGTTACAGCATTGGCTGCCGGGAGAAATGTGGAATTGTTAGCGGCACAGGCCTTGAAGTTTCGCCCGGAAGTAGTCGCTATTGCTGACGAAGAACGGTATACTGAATTAAAGCAAGCTTTGTCCGCAACTAGTATCAAAGTGCTAACCGGGGAAGAAGGCGTAAATTACGTAGCCGCTGGCCCCGAAAGCCAGACTGTACTGGCAGCGATCGTTGGTATCGCTGGGCTTAAGCCTACCTTGGCAGCAGTGCAAAAAGGGAAACGGGTGGCATTGGCCAACAAAGAAACTCTGGTGACAGCCGGTAGTATTGTCCAGCAGGAGAGGAAAAAAAGTGGGTCCGAGATTTTGCCGGTGGATAGTGAGCATTCAGCTATTTGGCAGTCCTTGCGATCCGGTCGGAAAGAAGAGGTTCAGAGCATAATTTTGACTGCATCTGGAGGCCCTTTTCGTACCTGGTCGAAAAAAGATTTGGCTCAAGTTACGATAAAGGAAGCCCTTAGACACCCAAATTGGGATATGGGGGCGAAAATTACCGTTGATTCGGCCACTTTAATGAATAAAGGGCTAGAAGTCTTAGAGGCCCAATGGTTGTTTGAGTTGCCTTTAGAGCAAATTAAAGTATTGGTTCATCCAGAAAGCATTGTACATTCTTTGGTAGAGTTTGTTGATGGAGCTGTTATTGGGCAACTTGGTCTGCCTGATATGCGTCTTCCGATTCAGTTAGCTCTTACATATCCACGACGTTTAAAAGCTCCCTGGCCGCGACTTGGACTAACTGGGAAAACGCTGACGTTTGAAGAGCCGGATACCGAGCGTTTTCCCAGTCTCAGATTGGCCCGTCAGGCTGGTGAAGTAGGTGGGACAGCACCTACTGTTCTAAATGCAGCCAATGAAGTGGCCGTGGCTGAGTTTTTGAGTGGGCGACTAGCATTTTCCAAGATTCCATTGGTAGTGGAACAAGTCTTGTCGTTACATCAGAGCCAAGCTAATCCCACACTAGAGACAATATTTGCTGTTGATACTTGGGCTCGTGATCAGGTGATGCAGGTTATGTCTAAGGAGTGAGCTTCTTTTGACTACGGCACTAGCGTTCATATTTGTGTTTGGGCTACTGACCATTTTCCACGAGCTAGGCCATTTTATCGTGGCCAAAAGAGCAGGGATATTTGTGGAAGAGTTTGGCATCGGTTTTGGACCGAAGCTTTGGGGCCGTTGCTATGGTGAGACGGTCTATTCTGTCCGTTTATTTCCTTTAGGTGGTTTTGTCAAAATGCTAGGCGAAGATGATGACAACGGTTTTGACAACGAGCGATCGTTTCGGCGGCAACCACCGGCTAAACGATTGATGGTGATCGGTGCAGGCCCATTTATGAATTTTGTTTTAGCCACCTTGCTATTTGCTGTTATTTTCTTTCTAGTAGGTGTGCCAGTACCAGGAGCAGAAGTGGGAGTAGTGCTTCCGGAGACACCGGCCTTTGAAGCTGGAATTAGACCTGGCGACGTGATCGTGAATATCGGGGGAGCAGGAGTGAAGACTTGGGCTGAAGTAATTGAAAAAATTGCGCCCCGTGCCGGGAAGGAAACCAGCGTAACAATAATGAGGGGTGCTGAGACCATCAGTTTTACTGTTATTCCAGAGCCTACACCTGAAGGAGACCGTGGAATTATTGGTATTCAACGTGCCATGAAAGAGCATCGCCCTCTGTCTTCGCTATATTGGGGAATTCGACAGACTGTGGGTACCACCAGTTTTATACTTTCCCGTGTAGTAGAAATGCTAATCCAGCGACAACCTACGGACGTAGCAGGCCCGGTAGGAATCATGCAAGCTGTAGGTGAAGTGGCTCGTACCGGGTTTGTGAATTTACTGTTTCTGGCTGCATTACTGAGTGTTAATCTAGGATTATTTAACTTGTTTCCCATTCCTTTGCTCGATGGTGGGCAACTTATGCTTATTGCCTGGGAAGGCATTAGAGGCAAGGAATTAGGTCCGGAGCACGAGGGAGCTTTTAGGTTAATCGGAGTTCTCTTATTGCTGGCACTCTTAATTCTAGCTACTTATCAGGATCTGAAACGCTTAGGTTTGGGGGTGTGAGTTATGTTAGCGCTGCGTCGCAAGAGTAGGGAAGTTAGGGTTGGTGATGTGGTTGTAGGTGGAGAAGCGACTATCAGTGTCCAGTCCATGACCAACACAGATACTAGAGATGAAAAGAGCACAATGCGTCAGATTGTAGAGCTTTCTGATGCCGGATGTGACATAGTTCGGGTGGCTGTCCCGGATCGAGAGGCAGCCCAGGTGTTACCATCCCTCTGTCGTAGTTCGCCGGTACCACTGGTAGCAGATATTCATTTCGATTACCGCTTGGCTTTGATGGCAGTTGAAGCGGGAGTGGCGGCCCTGCGACTAAACCCGGGCAATATCGGTGGTCCTGAGCGTGTTCGTAAAGTTGCCTTGGCGGCTAAAGAACGTGGAATACCTATTCGCATTGGAGTTAATGCTGGCTCCTTGGAAAAAGATATTCGGGATCAATACGGTGGGATTAGCGCCGCAGCCATGGTAATAAGCGCACTTAAGCAAGCAGCGCTGTTGGAAGAAGTCGGTCATAGTGCAATTATCTTATCGCTTAAAGCTTCAAATGTGCCTCTCACTGTGGCTGCCTATCGGCTGGCAGCAGAGAAATGCGATTATCCCCTGCATTTAGGTATTACCGAGGCAGGAACCGTTTGGCGTGGCAGCATTCGGTCTGCGGTGGGGTTAGGTGTGCTTTTGTATCATGGGATTGGTGATACTATTAGGGTGTCTCTCACAGGGGATCCAGTCGAAGAGGTGAGAGTCGGTTACCAGATTCTAGAGTCCCTTGAGCTTAGGCAATGTGGACCGGTGATAATTTCTTGTCCAACTTGTGGCCGCTGCCAAATCGATCTAGTAAAATTGACGCAAGAAGTGGAGGCCGCTGTAGCTGATATCAAAGCCCCCATTAAAATTGCTGTTATGGGTTGCGCTGTCAACGGACCTGGGGAGGCAGCAGAGGCTGATTTTGGCGTGGCCGGCGGACATAGAGCTGGGATTGTTTTTCGCCGGGGCCAAATTGTACGAAAAGTACCTGAAGAGCAGCTGGCTGCGGCTTTGCTTGGAGAAATAAAAGCTGCATTAAGTGCAGATTAACTTTTTTCATGCTATGCTTATCCTAGTGGCTGCGTCGGTGAGAGACAATAAGTGCTTGGAGAAGAACAAAAAGAAAAGCCCAGGAGATATAATGTAATAAACTAGATGTATAGGGGGATTTCCATTATGCGTATGTCGAGACTATTTGCGCCTACATTGCGAGAAGTGCCTGCAGAGGCTGAGGTAATTAGCCATCAATATCTGCTGCGCGCAGGGTACATAAGAAAAACAGCTGCTGGGGTATATTGCTACCTACCTTTGGCTTGGCGGGTACTACGCAAAATTGAGGGGATAGTACGGGAAGAAATGGACCGGGCCGGAGGGCAAGAGGTGTTGCTACCGGCTTTGCAACCAGCTGAAATCTGGCAAGAATCAGGTCGTTGGGATGTCTATGGAAAGGAACTGTTTCGTCTTAAGGATCGTCATGAGCGTGATTTTTGTCTAGGCCCCACGCACGAGGAAGTCATAACGGTTTTAGTGCGCGGGGAGATTAATTCTTGGCGAGATTTGCCCAAACGGTTGTATCAAATACAAACCAAGGCTAGGGATGAAATTCGGCCTCGATTAGGCCTTATCCGCTGCCGTGAATTTATCATGAAGGATCTTTACAGTTTTGACCGGGATGAAGAGGGTCTTGAGGACAGTTACCAGGCTATGTATGAGGCTTACCGACGAATATTTACCCGGTGCGGCCTAACATTTAAAGCCGTAGAAGCTGACAGCGGTGCTATCGGCGGAACTGGATCACACGAATTCACTGTGCTGGCTGATACTGGAGAGAGTGTTATAGCTTATTGCAATTCTTGTGGGTACGCTGCTAACTTGGAGCGAGCCGTTGCTTCGGATGCGACAATTAAGAATGAATCCGATGAGCAGCAACTGCCCATTCAGAAAGTGTCTACGCCTGATAAGCATAGCATTGAGGATGTTACCGGTTTTCTTGGGGTTGACGCTACCAAGTTAGTGAAAACTCTTATTTACCGAATTACTTACCGTGAGCGTCAAGAGATGGTAGCAGTAGCAGTTAGAGGAGATCGCGATGTAAACGAAATTAAATTAAAGAATGCATTGGATGCATTAGAGGTGGAGCTGGCAGATGCTGTAGCTGTAGAAGAGATAACAGGTGCTCCTGTGGGCTTTGCTGGACCTATAGGACTAGAGGACGTGCCTATTTTAGCCGACCCGGAAGTGACAGTTATTGCAAATGCCGTGGTTGGGGCCAATGAAATAGATGCCCACTTCATCAATTCAAATTACGAGCGTGACTGGAAAGCTGCTAAGGTGCTGGATCTGAAAAATGTGGTTGCAGGCGATCCCTGCCCTCACTGTAATGCTCCTCTTGATACCACACGAGGAATTGAAGTAGGGCATATTTTCAAGCTGGGAACAAAATACAGCTCGGCACTAAATGCCACTTATTTAGATGAAAACGGTCAAGCCCAATATATAATTATGGGTTCATATGGCATTGGCATCCCCCGTACCATGGCAGCTGCAGTAGAGCAGTCTAACGATGAAGACGGAATTATTTGGCCTGTTCCTATTGCTCCTTATCACGTATCTATTGTGCCGGTAAATTATAATAATGATGAGCAGCGAGAATGGGCTGAAGAACTGTATCACCAACTTACAGCAGCAGGCATAGAAGTGATTATCGATGACCGCGATGAACGAGCCGGAGTTAAGTTTAAGGATTCTGACCTCATGGGTTTCCCGCTGCGTATTACCGTGGGACCGCGTTCTTTGAAGGAAAACAAGGTCGAAATACGGTTAAGGGCCGACGGTACCACTTGGCTGGTGGATAAGACAGAAGTTGTGGCCAAAGTACAGTCGGAACTAATGGCCCATCAACCACAGCGGCAACTGTAACTGGAGGTTGTAAGGCATGGAGTTTGTAGCAGCTGTTATTCCCGCATACAATGAAGCAGAGCGCATAGGGGATGTATTATCCGCTGTTTGTGCTGTAGACGAAATAGCAGAAATTATTGTAGTCAGCGATGGCTCGACCGATGGCACGGCTGAGGTAGCCAGAAAAGCTGGGCCAAAGGTTAAGGTATTGGAGCTTTCATCTAACCAAGGCAAAGGAGCTGCTCTTTTAGCCGGTGTCCACGCCACTAAGGCAACTGCGTTGGTATTTCTGGACGCCGATCTGGTAGGCCTCACACCAAAACATGTTAGGGGTTTACTGCGGCCGGTGCTGACAGGTGGTACACTTATGGCAGTAGCTGTGTTTGCTCAGGGGCGTTTGGCCACTGATCTGGCACAGAAGATAGCCCCCTTTCTTTCTGGCCAGCGAGCCGTTAAACGTGATTTACTAGAGAGTATACCGGAATTAGACGTCAGTCGTTTTGGGGTGGAAGTGGCACTAACCCAGTATGTGCACGAACAAGATATTGCTGTAGTGCATGTACCTTGGCATGATGTTACCCATGTAATGAAAGAAGAGAAACTTGGTTTGGCTAAAGGCTTTGGTGCACGGCTCAAAATGTATCATGAGATTATTTCCAGTCTAAAATTACCACGGAGTCGAAATAAATGATAAATGCTGAATTTAATTTGGTAATACGGTTAGGGACCGCGTTTATATTAGGAGCAGTGGTGGGACTGGAGCGGGAGAGCGCTCATCGTCCTGCCGGCTTTCGTACCCATACTTTGGTCTGTGTTGGTTCAGCCCTGGTTATGTCTTTATCGCAAGCCATACCTGGGGCTGATCCTGCTCGATTAGGTGCACAAGTGGTGAGTGGAGTAGGATTTCTTGGTGCCGGCAGCATATTAAGAGAAGGTTTTACCGTCCGCGGCCTAACCACGGCTGCCAGTTTATGGGTGGTGGCAACCATCGGATTAGCCTGCGGTGCCGGGTTTTTTCTAGGGGCTGGCCTTACTGTTATATTGGCGGTAATTGCCCTTGGCCCGTTGTCGCGCTTGGAGAACTTGGTTCCTTTTATCAGACCGGAACGAAGGGCTGTGCGGTTGAATTTAGAAGATAAACCAGGACGGTTGGGCCAGGTGTGTCAGTGTTTAGGTCGGCTAACTGTGAGCATCAAAGATGTGCAGATAGAAGAAGAGTCGGCAAGTGGACGGCTAGCAGTGTGGCTTACACTAAAGTTGCCACCGCCAGTGTCCTTAGATCACGTGCTAGCACAATTAGCTCAACTAGAAGGCGTGCATGGAGTGACCAGCGATGAGCACTAAAGTTAATACCAATGACTCCTGGAGTTATCTGATTAACAAGTTGCAGTTGCCATCAGATATTAAAGCTTGGCTTCAAGATACGCGACTTAAAGAAGTGGAGGTTTCAGCCACTGGACAGCACTGGAACATTGTTGTTGACACCAGTACATTGTTGCCACTTTCAACAATCAAGACTATCGAGCAACGTATTGCTGAGTGCACTAGCACGAGACCGGCAGTAACTGTGGAGCAGTTAAGCCGACATGATAAGACACTGGCTCCGTCGGATTTATGGATGGCTACGATTGCGACCCTAAGCACAGAGTTTCCTTTTTTGGAACCTTGGCTGGAAAAGGCATATTTTGAGTTAAACGATGGGATTTTGAAAATCACTTTGGGCAATGAATTCACGGCCCATCTGGTAAAGGCTAAAAGAATCGATAGAGCAATACAATGCTTTTGGGCCGCCAATGGTTATAATGGAATTGCTGTGATGGTAGATTATGATGAAACCATGGCCCTTGAAACCGAAGCGGAAATCGAAGCGGCCAAGGATAAGGAACTACGCCAGTACTTAGAAGAAATCGATGAAAAGCCACAGCAAAAATCAGTTACCAACTGCATAGTAGTTGGCGAAACTATCACAGGTACCGTTCAACCCATTACATCTTTAGAGGAACTAGGAAGCAAGGTGTTAGTTGAAGGACATGTTACCAAGTGGGAAATCCGAAAGACCAAAAAAGGCAAGACACTACTTGTTTTTGATTTAGCCGATGAGGGCGATGCTGTTACGGTAAAAACCTTGCTTCGCAAAGCAACAGAAGAACAGGCGGCTGAAGCTGTTGGTGTGGGGACTTGGCTTCGGGTAAAAGGGGAGCTGACCTTTGATCGCTTTGCCGGTGAAGAGATTGTCTGGGCGCGAGCAATTGAGATAATAACGCCCAAAATGCGCCAGGACACGGCGGAAGATAAGCGGATAGAACTTCACCTACATACTCAGATGAGCTCGCTCGATGCCACTACCCGGCTCAAGGATCTATTTCAGCTGATAGCCAAATGGGGGCATCGGGCTGTGGCCATTACTGACCATGGTTCAGTGCAAGCCTTTCCGGAAGCATATGAACTAGGCCACCGTTACGGCATTAAGGTAATATACGGGATGGAAGGTTATCTAGTGGATGACGAAAGCGATCCGCTACGAGATAAAGCACCAGTGTACCATATTATCATTTTGGTTAAGAACCAGACAGGACTCAAAAACCTGTACAGTTTAGTTACCCTGTCCCATCTCAAATATTTTCACCGGGTACCTAGGTTACCGCGCTCTTTGATAGAGCAGCACCGTGAAGGTCTCATATTAGGGTCGGCCTGTGAAGCTGGCGAAGTGTTTCAAGCTATTTTGCATGACGCCCCAGAAGAAGAGCTCCGGCACCGGGCCAGTTTCTATGATTTTCTCGAGATCCAACCACGAGGTAATAATGCTTTCTTGGTTCGAGAAGGTAGACTTAACGAAGAACAACTATTGGATATCAACAGATCTCTGGTAAACTTGGGTAAGAATTTGGGGCGCCCGGTGGTAGCCACCGGTGATGTCCATTTCCTTAATCCTAACGATGAGATCCTGCGTCGGATTTTACTGGCCGGACAAAAGTATAGTGATGCGGATCTTCAGCCGCCGTTATATTTTAAGACCACTGCAGAAATGCTGGAAGAGTTCAACTACCTAGGTGAGGAAGTGGCTTATCAGGTGGTGGTTGAAGGGCCAGCGAGTATAGCTGAATTGGTAGAAGATGTGCAACCGGTGCCTAGTGAACTCTCGGCACCTCATATTTCCGGTGCTGGAACGAAAATTGAGCAAATGGCCAGAGAACAGGCTGAGGAACTTTATGGTGTGCCCTTACCTGATCTGGTGGCCAAGCGTTTGGATAAGGAACTAGATTCAATCATTAATAATGGCTATGCTGTTATCTACCTTATTGCACACCGGTTAGTAAATAAGTCATTGGAAGATGGTTACTTAGTAGGTTCACGAGGTTCAGTAGGGTCATCTTTGGTGGCTACCTTGTGTGGAATAACTGAAGTAAATCCGTTGCCACCACATTACCGTTGTCCAAAGTGTCGTTACAGTGATTTCGTTACAGAAGGGACTGTTGGCTCGGGCTATGATCTTCCGGCCAAAGATTGTCCACATTGTGGTACTACTTTATTAAAAGATGGCCAAGACATACCGTTTGAGACGTTTCTTGGTTTCGAGGGTGATAAGGTGCCGGACATTGATCTTAACTTTTCAGGTGAATATCAGGCACAGATCCATCGCTATACAGAACATCTTTTTGGTCGCGATCATGTTTTTCGTGCTGGTACTATCTCTACAATTGCTGAGCGCACAGCCTACGGTTTTGTAAAGGCTTACGGCGACTCTCGTGGCCTGAGACTTCGGCGGGCGCAAATAGATCGTCTGGTGGCGGGACTTTGTGGAGTGCGCCGTACTACCGGTCAACATCCGGGAGGACTAATGATTGTTCCGGCTGACCGAGATGTTTTGGATTTCACACCAGTGCAATACCCAGCTAATACTAAGAGTGATGTGAGGACCACCCATTTTGATTACCATTCCATCAGCGATCGGCTATTAAAATTAGATCTTCTCGGTCATGAAGATCCTACAGTTCTAAAAATGCTTGAGGAAATGACAGGTGTAAATCCGCGCTCGGTACCGCTTGGCGATGCCACTACTATGGGACTATTTTCTGGGGTCACTGCTCTTGGTGTGACACCTGAGGAGATTGGAACCGAAGTAGGCACCTTAGGTTTACCGGAGTTCGGTACCCGGTTCGTGCGTCAGATGTTGGTGGACACTAAGCCAAAAACATTTAGTGAACTAGTCAGGATCTCGGGTTTATCGCACGGAACAAATGTTTGGCTCAATAATGCCCAAGACTTGATACGTACCGGACAAGCTACATTGCCTGAAGTCATTTGTACGCGTGACGACATTATGTTATTTCTGATTAAACAAGGCTTAGATGCATCCTGGGCATTTAAGATTATGGAGTCTGTGCGTAAAGGTAAAGGGCTTACTGCCGAGATGGAAACCTTGATGAGAGAAAATGATGTGCCCGAGTGGTATATAGACTCGTGCCTAAAAATAAAATACATGTTTCCTAAAGCTCATGCGGCCGCATATGTAATGATGGCTTTTCGTATTGCTTATTTCAAAGTTTATTATCCGAAAGCTTTTTACGCCAGTTATTTTTCGGCACGTGTAGATGATTTTGATTTAGAAATTGTTTTAAAAGGGCCGGAATATGTAAAAGCTTATATCTCAGAATTAGAGGCTAAAGGTAACGATGCTTCTGTGAAAGAAAAGGGCTTACTTACGGTCTTGGAAGTAGTACGAGAAATGTTTGCTCGTGGGTTGCGTTTTACGCCTCTTAACATTGATCACTCGCATCCAACTAGGTTTTTAATTACTGATAGAGGATTGCTACCGCCGCTAGTGAGTGTACCAGGATTAGGTGAGACGGCAGCAGAGAATATTGTGGCGGCTCGAGCTGAGCGTCCATTTTCTTCCCAGGAAGACTTACGTCAGCGTGGGCGTCTATCTCGGACACTGATATCGATACTGCAAGAGGCTGGATGCCTTAACCATTTACCGGTTGACGACCAACTTAATTTATTTAGTAAAAAAGCTGTGTCAAGGGACAGTGAAAATGTCACCCCAAAACATGCTCATTTGGACTGACAAAATGTCCCCTAAGTAAATTCAGAAAAGGAACGGTTCCGCCAGG
>DUNI01000028.1 GCA_012839445.1 Bacillota bacterium | reverse complement strand
TCCCCTACTCTAGACAAGCAGGTTATATTAGATAGTAAAAGGCCTCGTGTAGGGGCAGCCCTCCGTGGCTGCCCGGTACCCATACCACAGGGTCACCGCAGAGAACGGGCCGGGACAGAGCCCGGCCCCTACAATTCACCCGCTAGGTTTTTGCCTATCATCAATAAATGGTGTAAGTACGTGGTGTATTAGCACAAGTTTTGTGTAGCCGGGAACAGGACAGCACGAAGAGCGTCCCCTACTCTAGACAAGCAGGTTATATTAGATAGTAAAAGGCCTCGTGTAGGGGCAGCCCTCCGTGGCTGCCCGGCACCCATACCACAGGGTGGCCACAGAGAACGGGCCGGGACAGAGCCCGGCCCCTACAATTTACCCGCTAGGTTTTTGCCTATCATCAATAAATAGTATACGTGCCGGTGTAACCAGCATCGTCCGTTATCGCATAAGCTTTGTATAAGGACCAGCCCCTTTGCCTGCCTGAAATCCGTACCACAGGGAACGGGGCGACACCAAGACCTTCCCCTACTCCAGGCCAGTGAGGTTACCTATATCCGTTTGGCTGCTGTTTGCATATCTTGATACCAGGGTCGAGATGTGAAAGGAGGAGCCAAAATGGGTATGGAACGCCCGCCCTGGGAAGAACCTTGTGTGTTAGACGAAAGATTATTTGCTCTGCGCGAAGATCTCATCGGCGAGCTTATGGCCATTAACCAATACCAGCGTCACGCCATGGAAACGGATGATCCTGAGTTGCGTCAGCTGTTCTGCCACACCATGAACGATGAGAAGCACCACGTAGCTGAATTCATGCATGCCATTTGTCAAATCGATCCGGTTCAGCGACGGTTTTGTAGGGAAATGATGGGACAGATGCCAGATATGCCGGGTATGCCACCGGGTCGCCCGCCTTATGGCTATGCGGTAGACAAAGAAAATAACGGCAAGGCCTGAAATTATAAGTCCCGCAGGAAATCCTGCGGGACTTATATTTGTCCTTGATTCTATGGTTGTTTTTCTTCCTGTTGCTGTTTGCAATCATTACAACAACCGTAAAATTCTGTGCGATGATAGAGTACTTCCCACCCATGCTGCCGACGCACTGCATCCTCTAATTCTTTAGCAACGGGAATATCCACATCAAATACGCGGCCACAATCTTTACAACTAAAATGGTAATGTGGCTCCGGATTACCGTCGAAACGGCTGTAGGTACTGCCGAAGCTAAGTTCCATTACCTCGCCCATATCACGAAGCAACTTTAGGTTGCGATAAACTGTGCCTAAACTTATATTAGGAATCTCCTGCCTTACTTGCTCATAGACCCAATCCGCTGTGGGATGGGATTTGGTGCTGCGCAATACCTGTAGGATAACCCGTCGCTGACGAGTAGAGCGACGGCGCGGGGTCTTTTTTTGAGACTTAACCTCCATTTAATTCACCCCATCTTAATAATGCATAAGCATTACTAGTATTATATCATGCTGTTTGGAAAAGTAAACTCATTAATGTAGCCATTCTTGGAAAAAGGAATTCAGGTCCCGGCCGCTAACCTCTTCAGTCAACTGGATGAGGTCTTCGCCGGTAGCGTTCTTGTAGGCAAAACGGCGATAGTACGTTTGCAAAACTTGCAGTAATAATTCTTCCCCAATCTCCTCTCGTAGTTGCAAAAATAGCAGACAGCCTTTGCCATATACTAAGGCAGTGTAGGCTAATTCACCGGGAAACTCATTTAATGGGCGCAATATCTTTCCGTCACCATTGGCCTGTTGATAGGCTTGATACAGGCTAATCAGTGAACGAGCTTCTTCTTGTCCACGGCCCCGTACCTGTTCATAAAACAAGATGGTGCTAAATTCGGTCAGGCCTTCGTCCAGCCATGCTTCTTCAATTTGATTATTGCCGACAACACCATACCACCACTGATGAGCTGTCTCATGTACGGCTATGTAGTCTAAAACGTCAGCATCTTCCAGACCGTAAAATTGCCGGGCTAAAAAGACAATATTAGGATATTCCATTCCGCCCTGGTAAAAGCCGGTAGCGGCCAAGGTTAGCTGGTCGTAAGGATAAGGACCAAAAGCCCCATTGAAAAATTCCACCGCTTCAGCACCGGTCTTTAGCACCCGTTGTCCACCTGCTTTATCGCCACGGAGAAAAACCGAACGGACCAAGGTTTTATCCACCTGCTGTTCCAACGCTGCATAATCGTCACTTACCGCCATGGCAAAATCTCGCACCAAAGATGTATCCCACACCAACTCTTTTTGCTGTTCAGGCAAACGACGACGAGCAGTAAGATTGCCGGTGGCTGCCACCTTGTAATTATTAGGTAGCGTCAGTTTTACCCGGTAACGTCCTACTTCGCTGTAAAACGGATCACCTAACTCATAGTATGGATCCAAATGCCAACCGGCGGCATCGTACACGGCCAGCACAGGATACCAGTTGCCTAAGCTGATAACACCGTCGTTTTCCCCTAAGCGCCCTGGATAATCCGGCACGGTAAGCTCCCAATTAAGATTCAGCACTATCTGTTCTCCCGGCGATAGTTCCGAAGCCAACTCAATCTTAAGCAGTGTTCCTTCCATGGCATAAAGAAGCTGTCCGCTGTCAGTACCTACGGCTGTTACTTCTAACCGACCCGGACGTTTCACATCTTGGCTAAAAACGGCTGCATTAGGATACAGGTGAAAATATATTTCCGGCAGCGAGACTTCTTGGTTGTTGGTGTACTCCACCCGGCTACTGCCCACCACCGTGCCCGTATGAGGATCAAGCATAACGTCGATATCATATACCGCCGGTACCAACCCGGCCACCTCCGGAACCGCAGGCGCTGACAACACTGGCCCTTCTGCCTGCCAAGTATTACTGCCGTGGTAGATAAAGACAGCCAGTATAAGCAAAACAGCCAACGCTATACTGACGGCTCTTTTCTGCCTAGGTTGTGCCGGCACTTTCTCACCTCCGGTGAATGTCTGGTTAAAGCAAATCGTAGCAAGGAAAACCGCCGATGCATGTTGCTAGTATATCTATCCTATTGCTCCAGCCCCCGCCTTATTCCCCCTATGCTTTATTCCATAAAGAAAAGGCTGCATGTTCTCAGCAGGCAGCACAAAAGCAATACTAGCTAGTTTCACCGTTTCTTCACCAGGCCTTCACAGTTTCCTCACAAGTACGAGCTATACTGTAGTTACAACAGATTCAAAAGGAGGTAACTTATAATGAAAAAATGGTTGGCCTTAGGTTTGGTAGTGGTAGCGTTAGCTCTGGTGGCTGTGCCCGTTCTGGCCAAAGATAACGAATCGCAGCTGGCCGAGCTAGAGGAATTGTACAATCAGCTGACAACCATCAAGAAACAAATTGCCGATGTTAGGGTGGAGATGGGTCAGATCACAGCCGAACAAGGCACCGCTATGAAAGAACGCGCCGACGAGCACTACAACTTAATGAAGGAAAATAACTTCCAATGCCCCGGCTATGGTTTAGGTGGCGGTGGCCGTCACAGAGGCCAGGGTCGTGGCCCAGGAAACGGTGGTCGCTTTAACGGTATGGGCTGTCCCTTTGCACCGACCACCAGCTCAACTCAACAATAGTCTTCTTACTTAACAAGGATTGTCCCGACGGCAATCCTTGTTTTGTTTGTGCCTTAGGATAAGTATAAGTATAAATGGGCCCCGCAAGTTAAGCCCAAAGCTTGCAGAGCCCATTTTAGACTGTATGAAATTATTGGAATCTCTTACTTCTGAAAATACATCCTCTTTTGCTCTAAAGATTTTCTAATCCGCTCTTCGGCATACAAGTTAGCTGCTTCATAAGGCTCGATCTCTTTCTCGTCAGCTAGAGCAAAGATCTTCAGTAGAATGTCGTAAATGCCAGCTGCTCTCTTAAGGGCCAGTTCCTGATTATAGCCGCCAGGAGCAAATTCTTCGGCACAGTTGATCACGCCGCCGCCGTTGACGATAAAGTCAGGTGAATAGAGGATCCCACGGGCGGCTACAGCCTTGCCATGGCGAGGCTCCAACAGTTGGTTGTTAGCCGAACCACAAATACCTTTAACTTTTAAGCGAGGGATAGTATCATCATTTAAAATGGCACCCAGGGCACACGGAGCAAAAATGTCTGCCTCCAGGTCATAAATTTCATCCATTCCCACTGGCTGAGCACCGGCCTTTTTGGCCCGCTCGATCTTGTCCTCGAACATGTCGGTAGCGTAAACGATGGCCCCTTCCTCTAGAAGATGCTGCATCAAAGCATAGCCTACGTTACCGCAACCTTGAACAGCCACTTTCTTGCCTTTGAGCTCAGGGCTGCCCCAGATACGTTTCGCTGTAGCTTTCATGGCATTGTATACGCCCCACCCGGTAACCGGTGACGGGTTGCCGGAAGTTCCCGGTAGACCGGCCACGTATTGAGTCTCTCTGGCAACGTAACTCAAGTCGTCTAATGTGCTGCCTACGTCTTCAGCCGTGTAATAGCG
This sequence comes from Bacillota bacterium, assembly GCA_012839445.1. GTDB lineage: Bacteria > Bacillota > DTU030 > DUMP01 > DUMP01 > DUNI01. The sequence continues at coordinate 2,372 of DUNI01000028.1, read as the reverse complement.
GCCGCCTAGGCTCTCCACCATACGACCAAAAGCACGCATTAGCTCTTCCGGCTTTTCTGTGTTGGGATCATGGATCATAACTGCCTTGGCTCCACCAAAGTCTAAGCCCATGGCAGCGTTCTTATAAGTCATGCCCACGGATAACCGCAATACGTCGAACAAAGCTTCGTCTTCACTCTCATACGGCCAAATCCTGAGTCCTCCCAGAGCCGGTCCCAATGTTGTATCATGAATGGCAATGATGCACTTTAGGCCAGAAACCTTGTCATACCCGAATAAAATCTGTTCATGATCATACTCAGCCATGTTTTTGAGAACTTCACGCACTTATGCAGTCTCCCCTTTCATGGAATCAAAATATGTTGGCCATATCATAATTGATATTGATGCCAACTTCCTGAGTTAAAACCATAACTGGATAATCCTAGCCCAGCACACCCCCTTGTCGATTAAGTTGTGTTGGGTTCTTGTAACTAGTTGCTATAGTTCTACTTATAGTTAATTGCAAGTTTCATGCCAATGCTAAAATGTGGTCTAATACCGTTAAAAACGCTATAGTCCGGCAATAAACTACCTGTTAATTTTTAGACAACTCTCACTTTGCTGAAGACAGTTGCAGTAACTGCAGTTCATTGCATGCAGTATACTGCAGGGTGGCTCTGTGCTTCTATTTTTACAGGCTTGTCCCAACTATAAACTGGGATCCCGGCTTTAATAATTTGAAAGGCTACTCACATCCGAGCAGCCTTTCAAACTTCCAATGATTGGTCTGCCTCTGAGAATAGAAATAATCAGGCATCAAGAGAGCTATATTCCTTGTTAGCGATGGCCGGAACCCGGCTGATTGCGGGAATAATGACAAGTTGCAATGCTATGCCCGGCAATCCTTTTATCAGAGCACCGTATACGTATATTATAGGGTTAACATGGAAGTTAAACAAGGGGCCAATTATAGCAGCCGCCAGCCCCAGGGCAACACGGCCTACCAACATAGACAGCGGCAAGGTAATCCAAATACTGTGCTCAGTACGACGCACAAGCAAAGATAGGGCCAGTGCATACGTGGATAACTCCACTACCATTAATGGCAACATAGGTGGCGACATGGGTGGCATACCGGTTAAAAGAAAACTTGTTATCGGTGACACTATCGCTACAGCCACTGCCCATCCCGGTTCCAACAATAGCCCAGCCAGAAAAATGGGAATGTGCATCGGCAGAATAATGGGGCCGCCGATCTTAGTTAGATGACATGTCAGCGGCAACGTAACCGCCAAAGCCACCATTAATGCTGCTATTACCAACGAACGTGTTTTCATGACAAATCCTCCTAAAAAACAGATAGGCCCGGGCCGGCTTTCAAGCCAGTCCGGGCCTTCATGGTCCCGTGCCTTATTCCTTATTGATTTCCACTAACCTTCGGACTGCTGCTCGGATAAGTCCTCCCAGCGGTTGGGGCGTCAATCCCACCAGCTCCACGTGGGGTTGTGTAACGGGCAAGAGCAGTTTCTTGGCCCGACTTTCTACCACAGCTTCAGCCATGGTAGCTGTTATTTCTCCCATCATGGCATCGGGGATGATAATTCCCAGCGGACCCAAGATAACATCCACCTGATCGGCCATAACCCGAATAGCATTCTCCCCGGTAGCCCCTCGATTGGCACCGGCTTTAAGCATAGCTTCGGTAGCAGCGGAGTTGGTGCCCAAAGCCAGTACTTCGCTCCCAGCAGGGAGGTTTCCTTTGAGCTGGCCCACAAGCTGACTACCGATGCCGCCACCTAATCCATCAATCACCGCTACTAACATAAAACTACCTCTTTTAAGCGGCCTTCAGACCGCATACTAACCTTCAGGTTTGCTTCGTCTTGTATTTTATATTCGTCTCTAATCTTATTATTCCTTCCCAGCCCCTGTCAAATCGTCACTTTGACCAAACTCTCTAAGTCTAATACCCACAACTTACTAATCCGGCCGGGAACTGGCCAAAGGTAATGTAAAGGTAAAAACTGTACCTTGGCCCAGCTTGCTATTTACAGTGATTTCGCCTCCGTGGGCTTCCACCAAGCCCTTAACTATGGCCAAGCCGATACCGGTACCGGCGCTGGAGCGAGTCCGCGCCTTTTCTTTTTTATAAAACCGTTCGAATACGTAGGGCAAATCCGCAGCCGCAATTCCGCTGCCGGTATCACGCACCCTAACCGCCAGCCAATTATCGTTTTGAAGCTCAGTGTTCACAACTATGCTTCCTCCCGCTGGAGTATAGCGCAAAGCGGACACTGAGCTTCAAAACGATAATTGGCTGACGGTTAGGGTGCGTGATACCGGCAGCGGAATTGCAGCTGCGGATTTGCCCTACGTATTCGAACGGTTTT
>DUNI01000235.1 GCA_012839445.1 Bacillota bacterium | reverse complement strand
TTTTTGCTCCCGGCTATCGGTACAATTAAGGCGACGCCGGTAGCTTCGTTTATTATCCTGGCGCTTATCTGGCTGCACAGTGACCGTGTTTCGGTATTTATCGCCTTTCTGATGGTGCTTCCTATTGTTTGGACCAATGTGGCTCAGGGGATTGCCAAGACCGATCAACGTCTGCTGGAGATGGCTCAGGTGTTTCGCTTTTCTCGGCTGAAAACTTTTCGCCACATTTACCTGCCCTCAGTGATGCCGTATTTCATGGCGGCTTGCATGACCGGGATGGGGTTTGCCTGGAAAGCGGGAATCGCGGCTGAGGTGCTCGGTGTACCGCGGCAATCGATTGGTGAACACTTGTATAATGCCAAAATATATCTGGAGACCCCCGAATTGTTTGCTTGGACAGCAGTGGTGGTGGTGCTGAGTGTAATGGTGGAATATGTGCTGGTAAATCTGATCAGACGGATCGGACAAAAATACAATGTTGGTCATGATTGAGGCGCGGGAACGGGGTATACGGATGATAAAGTTGATCGAACTTAGCAAACGTTTTCCAGCTGTCCAGGTGCTGGATCGCTTTTCTCTGGAGCTGCCAGAGCGGGGGATCATGGTCTTTATGGGTGCCTCCGGTTCAGGTAAGACTACTCTGTTTCGACTGATAAGCGGTCTTTTGCCGCCAGATAGCGGTTCGGTAAAAGCTCCGGAGCGGTGTTCATTTGTTTTTCAGGAGGATCGTTTGTTGCCCTGGAGCAGCGTGCAAGAAAACATTGAAATTGTGCTGGATCGGCAACAGCAGCAAGCCGGTATCGCGCAGCGTTTGCTGGTGGAGCTAGGTTTGGGCGGTACCGAAAACCAGTCAATACAAGAACTAAGCGGTGGCATGCGGCGGCGGGTGGCTATTGGACGGGCCCTTGCCTACGATGCCCCTTTGCTATTAATGGATGAACCATTCAAGGGTTTGGACGCAATCACGAAAAAACAGGTCATGGACATCGTCACCCAGCAGGCACCGGAAAAACTGATCTTACTCAGTACCCATGATCCATCGGAAGCACTGTATTTGGGCGACGAACTGTACTTGCTGGACGGTCCGCCTCTTAAAGTTGTAAAGCATATTGTGATCCCCGAAGCACGCAGTGCCCGCCGTGCGGATCCTGCTTTTCGGACACGGTACCAGGGGGTACTGGATATTCTGGGTGATAGTTCGGACCGAAGTTAGAGTGAATAGCAATAAAGTGATGCTGTCTTAATCATGGCAAGACAGCATCACCACCAGCTTCCAATCCTGTATAAAATATTTGTAAAGCACGGGTCTTCTTCTGACGGCTAACGGATGGTATGAGGCCACGACTTTCCAATTTCTTACCAGGTGTACTTTACCCCTAATATGCTTAACCTCTACTGCCGGATCTTCAAAAAGAGACTTACAGGCTACATTACCTAAACATAGCACGATGTCAGGATTTACAGATTCAAGTTGACTCCATAAATACCTAATGCAAATGGATCTGGCAGTTTGTTTATCGTAAGCCCGTCTCGGTCGGCATTTTAGTATGTATGTTACGTAGAGTGAATTGGAATCAAGCCCTGCTTCGTAAGCAGCCCGTTGCAAAGTCTCTCTTGTACCACACAAAAATGGCTTGCCGTTTTTGTCTTCTCTGGCACCGGGGTTATCAAGGATAACAAAAACAGGGGCGGCAGGATTACCCTCTCCCCAGATAACCCTGGTCCCGTGTTGACACAGTTCACATTGACGGCAGGATTGACTAATGGCTGGGGCAACATCCTCCGGTAGAATTGTTGGTAACATCGTGTTCAATATTATGTCTCCTTTGCACTTCGTGGGGGCCAATGTTTTAATAAGTTTTTGTCTCTACTTTGAACTGAGTTCCAATACCAGGGGTGTAGCCATAATGGTAAAAAGCATAATGGCTGTACGGATGATAGCGAGCCTCTATAGGACAGGCCTATTTCCAGGGAGTGCAGACATACCATGCAGCCGACAAACCTATGTTTAGTACTGTCACATCCTTGAAAATTGCGGACATTTCCTCTTTGGCATTCTTAATAAAGTTAAAATAGTGGCCTCCCTCTAACCTTTCAACTATATCGATAATCAAGGTTCTGTTGTCGTTATAATCGTGGAAAATCACCTTGTGTTTGGCCAGCCGGCTCATTTCCCTATACATTTTTATTCGTTCGGTTTCTTTCATTCCATGGGCTGTATAGGAGGAAATAGCGATATCGAAACTTTTATCGGGGAAGGGTGTGGGTAGATGGGCACTGGCCTGCACCAGCTGAACATCCGTATGGGCTAGTTTGTTAGCGGCGACAACTAACATTCTTTCCGCGCTGTCTACTCCTGTGACCTTTATTCCTTGGGAATGAAGAACATAACAAAGGGCCCCGGTGCCGCAGCCTACATCAATAATCGATTTATACCGGGAGAGATCGTATAGGGGTTTAACTCTTTCTAAGATCTTTTGATAATACCTTACCTGAAAGCTAAAGAATAAGCCGTAAAAAGGGGCTATTGCATTAAACAGATTGTCTGCCCTATGTGACACTGGTTCCCATTCCTCCAGTAGTTCAGCTGTACTTATCGTAACCGGTTGTGCCAGCATTGAACCGGAAGAAATGAAAGTAAATGATGAACAATTAACCCTACCTCCCAATGCCAAGGTGATAGCTGCCAGGGGTGGCATACGGTAGGGTTAAAAAAGACTCTGCTTGTAAATAATATGAGCAGGAGGCGAGTAACAAGTGGCACATCAGCTGACTCAAAAAGAACGAATGCTACTGGAAGATCAGAAGAAGCATGAAGAAGTATGTATTCAAAAGTACCGAACTTACGCGGCCCAAGTTCAGGATTCGCAGCTTAAGCAGCTGTTAAACAATTATGCCCAGCAGGAACAGCAACATTTAGACAGCATCAACCAAATGTTAGCTGGACAGATTCCTTCTATGATCCAGGGGCAACAAGGCCAACAAGCTTCACCAACCATGACCGCCGGTACCCAGCCTGGGGGTGCAGCGAATCAACAGGATGCCATGCTGCTAAATGACTTACTGATGACGGAGAAATATGTTTCCAATGCCTACAATACGGCTATTTTTGAATTCACTAATTCCCAAATGCGACAAGCACTGAACCATATCCAGAAAGAAGAGCAACAACACGGGGAAGGTATTTACAACTACATGAATGCCCACGGCATGTACAATCCTCAATAATATGTTATGGTTATTGGCAACTTATACGTTTTTTGCACCCGTTCTGGTTTCAGAATTAAAGCAGCCATGATCGCCAACTGGTCATGGCTGCTTGCATGTGCAGAGGTTAATTTTATTTCACAGGTGGTTACTCTCTAGGTGCAAGTTTTATAATAAGGGGCTTATAGGGCCTCTTTATTAGTTTAGAGGCCTTTTGAAAGCAAAGATTGAAATTGGCTCTAAAAAACGCAGCCTTTGAGTTCTTTTCCACTCTCTATTGGAAGGTTTCTCCATCACCGTTCTCGAAATTATACCTAAAGGGAAAATACTGAAGGGGTGGGAATGCGGTCTAAAAGTAAAAAAGCGAATCTATTCACCTATTGATGGGGGAAGATCGGATTTGTATTGGTAGATTAGAGGAGGCAAGCCTATTTAGAGAGGAGTTGGTGTTATAAGATGGCAGATAGGATCCTTTTTGTTTACAATGCGGTGGCCGATGCTAAGAAACGAGGGTATTTCCCGCAGCTTATGTCTTTTTCCCAAATTGATGTTTTTAACAAAGCGTTAGATAATACCGGATACAAGGGGGTCCATCTTAATCTTCGCAGTCCTGAGCAACTAAGAGATTTTGTTCGCATGAACGGGCCGTTTAGTATTGCCTTTTGCATTGCTGAAGGATTTTTGGATTTGCCCGCATCGATAGCAGACGGTTCCGGCGCGGCTCGGGTGCGGCGAGTGTTGGACGATTTGGGCGTACAGGCTACTCATTCCACTGCGCCAACTATGGAAGTATGCTGGCACAAAGATCGAACCCATGAGACTCTAAGTCGGTTCGGTATTCCAACCCCCTGGCATTTTGTCATTCGACCGGAAATGGAATCGTTGGAGAAGCAATTGCAGTCTATTGAGCAGAAGATGATCTTCCCTTTATTTGTCAAGCCTGCCGCTGGAGGTACAAGTGTAGGCATTAGTGAGCGGTCTTTGGTTTCAACTCCCCAGGAGTTAGCAGCGCAGGTGCATACTTTGCTCAGGGAATTCAAAAACCTTCCTGTGTTGGTGGAAACGTATTTACCGGGTAGGGAATACACAGTGGGCGTTATGGGCAATCGTGACAATAAATTGGTCCTACCGATAATTGCGTTTCCCTTGAACCAGAAGATTCGCACAGTAGCGGCCAAGAAAATGGGGGATAGACTTGGCGAAGAGATAATAACAGCGGGCGATCCCTCCTATCAATGGCTTTCGGAGTTGGCAACCGGCGTTTTTGATGCTGTGGGAGCACAAGATGTGCTGCGGATTGATATCAAAAAAGACGGTGAAGGCAATCCAGCCGTTATTGATGTCAACGGAAGTCCAGCTCTGACTCCTTCGGCTTCTTTAGCCCAGATGGCGGTTTGGGCCGGATTTTCGTACAATGATTTTATCAAGATGTTCATAAGTATTGCTCTGGAGCGAGTTTATGAACAAGCCGGCGTGATCGATGTGTCCCAGCCGAGCCCCGAGAAGAAAGGGGCCTAGGCTCGGCTCTTATCATGGATTTGCTCCTCGATGACTTCGGGGGCAAGTCTTTTTTTATTGAGATAGCGAACTATAGTTCCCAGGGCGCTGGGATGGTAGAAGGGGGCTGGATGATTTGTGTTAACTATAATAAACGCGAAGAAGGGTATTTTGCTCTTTAGCTGCCGGTATCGGTGGCAGCGCTTATGCCGCTTAAATAACCGGTGGAGAAAGCAAGCTGCAAATTGTAGCCGCCGGTTAAGGCATCTATGTCTATTATTTCTCCGGCGAAATGAAGTCCTTTAATAATTTTGGACTCCATGGTGGAAGAATTGACTTCTTTGGTGCTAATGCCGCCGCTGGTCACTATGGCTTCGTTTAAGGGGCCTGTTTGGTGCACGGTGAGTCTGATGTTTTTAAAAGTATATACTAGCTGATCTCTTTCTTCGCGGGTGATCTGGTCCACTTGCTTATGGATGTCTACGCCGGATAAAGCCAGTAGTACGGGGATCATTTTTCGGGGGAGTAAATCGTCCATGGCGTTCTTGAGATGTTTGCCAGCATACTTGATGAAATCCCGCTGAATACGCTTACCTAGCTGCTCCCGGGACAATGCGGGCTTCAGGTCTATATTTAGGATTATGGGCTGCTGATCTAGGTATTTGTTTACTATGCTGCTGATTGTCAACACAACTGGACCAGAAACACCAAAATGGGTAAATAGCAGCTCCCCAAACTGCTCGGTCTTTACCTTATTTTTTACCAGGGCTTGTACCTGTACGTTTTTTAAAGTTAGACCTTGCAATTTCTTAACCCAGGGCTCTTTAGTTTCCAAAGGGACCAAGGCTGGGCGAAGTTGGATAATGGTATGCCCTAATTCTTGGGCCATTTTGTAACCGTCGCCGGTGGATCCTGTTTGTGAATAGGACATCCCGCCAGTAGCTAGCAACACTTTGTTGCTTGTTAGTTTGGTGTCGTCCGCTAGTAGCACTCCACAAACATTGTCACCAAGGACTAACACTCGTTTAACAGGAGTATTTAGCCTAATGGTGACTTTATTTGTTAGCAGGTGTTTTTCCAGGGCTTTGATTACATCGCTGGATTTATCCGAAACGGGAAAAACCCGGTTTCCTCGTTCTACTTTGGTTTTTACGTTTAAAGAATTTAAAAGTGTTATTAGTTGATGGTTATCAAAGGCGTTTAAAGCGCCGTACAAGAACTTGGGATTGGTGACAATGTTGTTGGTAAAGTCGTCAATATCACCGTAGTTGGTTACATTGCACCGTCCTTTGCCGGTGATATAGAGCTTCTTGCCCAGCTTCTCATTTTTTTCCAGCAACAGCACCTTTAAGCCGTTGGCCGCTGCTGTAGCAGCGCCAAGCATGCCTGCCGGTCCGCCGCCTACTACAATTAAGTCATATGTCATTTGTACATGCCTCACTTTGTGCCTGGCGTGGAGGGAAAATATATATTGTATTGTACCCCACAGCGCTTTGGAAAACAACCGAATTGCTGCGATTGCTACTCTCCCAGTATGGGCAAGCAGGAATATGGTACCTGAGACGCGAATAATATTAGTGAGGTACTTTCCGTATATTGGGACTGAATCAACAATTAACCTCCGAAGTATAAACATTACGGTTATGGGAGGGCGAGAACTATGCTGAAACGCTATCTAATTGAACTTGGAACCGGAATTGACCAGCACGGTCAAAATCCCACGGCAGCGGCTAAGAGAGCAGTGAAGGACGCTATCTCCAGAAGCTATCTTACCGGCATAAGAGAAATTTTAGGCATCCAGGATTTTAATCAGATGGTGGTTAAAGTGAAAGTGGCTGTGCCCTATCCCGAAAGGGTGGAGACAGAAGAGGTGCTGGCTCCGATACCCTTTGGTAACAAAGAGCTGGAAGTGACGGAGGGCGGTCTAGTTGCCGAAGGCATGACCATGCCTGAACTGGGAGATGCCGGACCGGAGATTATTATGGCCAACGCAGCGGTGACGGTATGGGTAGAGGTTTGATATGACAGGAAAGGTAGGTATTATTGCCAACCCAGCTTCCGGCAAAGATATTCGGCGTCTGGTGGCTTTTGGTTCGGTCTTTGATAACCAGGAGAAAGTAAGCATTGTTCGGCGTATTTTGTTGGGTCTGGAAGCAGCAGGAGTAGAGGAAATAATTATCATGCCTGACACTTACGGAATTGGTGAACGAGCCCTGGAAGGGTTGGGCAAGCGAAAGTTAAAGCCAAGGGTTAGTTTGTTGGAAATGGAGATTGGTCATGGTGCAACTGATTCTACTTTAGCGGCTCAAAAGATGGCAGCTATGTCGGTAGGTGCCATGGTGGTGTTGGGAGGAGACGGTACCTGCCGGGCGGTGGCTAAAGGTTGCGGTAAAGTACCTTTGGTACCGGTTTCTACCGGAACCAATAATGTATTTCCGCGGATGGTAGAAGGAACCATTGCTGGCCTGGCTGCCGGAGCAGTGGCCACAACTGGGGCGGGGGTTATCCAGCAGGCTAAAAAGCTGGATATTTATGGCCCAGAGGATTGGCGGGATTTGGCTCTGGTGGATGCGGTGGTAACAAAAGAGGCTTTCATTGCTTCCCGGGCTCTGTGGGATATGGATCGTATCGAGGCTATTGTGGCTACACGAGCTGAACCCGATACCATTGGCTTGTCGGCGGTGGCAGGCTGCCTATCGCCGGTAACACCGGAAGAACCGGCGGGGATTCATTTGGAGTTGGACCGGGAAGAACCCACAGCTACGGTGTTGGCACCGATAGCCCCGGGTCTGTTTTCGGCTGTCCCTGTGGGTCGGTGGCAGCGGTTGACTGTAGGGGAGAAAGTTATACTAAAATCCGGTGACAAGCCGCGGTTGTTAGCTTTGGACGGGGAACGGGAGGTTTTGGTGCGAGCCGGGGAAGAGGCCAAGATCGTGTTGTCGGCGTCGGGTCCTTTTGTAGTGGATATTGGTGCTACATTGAAGCGCGTACAAGGAGAAGGATTCTTCAATATGGCTAAAAATGTGAGGCCATAAGAGGTTATATTAATACCTTATCTGCTTGAGAATGAACCGGACTTAATTGAAAAGACGGATTGTTTTGCGGTAGGAGAAATATGCTGCTAGGTGAATAGGAATTACGAACAGTCAATTTATTACCAAGTACGAATTTTTGCTTGAAAAAGGCATAAGCATTTGTTTGTGCCTAACTTATAAACTCTAGAAACTTTAAGGGAGGTGAGTTAAAACTAGTGGCCGTTCCTGATACCACACAAGGAGGTGTGCGACGCATGGAAAAGGAAAAACTAGTGGATCTTTATCGGCAAATGTTACGTGTGCGGGAATTTGAGACTAAGGTTACGGAGCTTTTTGCCCAAGGGAAGATTCCGGGCTTTGTTCACCTTTATATTGGGGAGGAAGCCACAGCAGTAGGGGCCTGCGCTAATCTTAGGCCTGATGATTATATCACTAGCACTCACCGGGGTCATGGTCACTGCCTAGCTAAGGGTGGGGACATGAAACTGATGATGGCGGAACTGTTTGGCAAGGAAAGCGGATACTGCAAAGGTAAAGGTGGATCCATGCATATCGCTGACATGGACATGGGTATTTTGGGAGCCAATGGTATTGTAGGCGGAGGGTTGGGTATAGCCCCCGGAGCCGGACTGTCGGCTAAACTACGGGGTACCGATCAGGTAACCGTTTGCTTCTTTGGCGATGGTGCTTCCAACCAGACTACTTTCCATGAAGGTATTAACCTGGCATCTGTTTGGAAACTGCCGGTTATATTTGTTTGCGAGAACAATGAGTACGGTATTTCCTTACACCAATCCAAACACCAGCGTGTTGCCGATGTCGCTGATCGAGCGGTTGCTTATGGTATTCCCGGTGTAGTAGTAGATGGTAACGATGTGATGGCAGTATACGAAGCGGTGGGAGAAGCAGTCAAACGGGCTCGTGCCGGAGAAGGCCCAACTTTGATTGAAGCTAAGACTTATCGTTGGCGGGGACATTTCGAAGGTGACCCCACTGTATATCGGAGCGATAAGGAATTAGCCGAGTGGAAAGAGCGCTGTCCCATTGCCCGCTTTAGTAAGCATCTACTGGACATGGACGTGGTGACAGAGGAGGAACTAGATAAAATAAAGGCAGAAGTGGATACCGAGGTAGAGGAGTCGGTACGCTTTGCCGAAGAAAGTCCGCTTCCGGCACCTGAGGAAGCATTGGAAGACGTGTATGCTTAGAAGGGAGGGAAAACCATGCGCCAGTTAAGTTATTCTGAAGCTATTCGGGAAGCGCTCCGCTTGGAAATGCGGCGCGACAGTACCGTGTTTTTGTTAGGAGAAGACGTAGGTCAGTTTGGCGGTTGCTTTGGTGTGACCGGCGATTTATATAAGGAATTCGGTGAGGATAGAGTACGGGATACACCGATTTCCGAAACTGCTATTATTGGAGCGGCGGTAGGAGCGGCTGCTACCGGCATGCGTCCGGTACCGGAGATTATGTTCTGTGATTTTCTCACAGTTTGCATGGATCAACTGGTAAACCAGGCGGCTAAGATGCGCTATATGTTCGGGGGTAAAGCGAAATTACCCATGACAGTGCGCGCTCCGGTAGGCGGTGGTATCTCAGCTGCGGCTCAGCATTCTCAGAGTCTGGAGGCTTGGTTCACCCATGTGCCGGGGATCAAGGTGATAATGCCTTCTACAGCTGCCGATGCCAAGGGGCTTCTCACGGCGGCCATTAGGGACGATAATCCGGTGATGTTCTTTGAACACAAGTTACTCTATCCGGTAAAAGGAGAGGTGCCGGAGGGAGAGTACGTGGTTCCTCTGGGCAGAGCCGATGTCAAGCGCGAAGGTAGCGATGTTACGGTGGTAGCTACCTCTATTATGGTCAGCCGGGCCTTGGAAGCAGCAGAAAAGCTGGCAGCGGAAGGCATCAGCCTGGAAGTTATTGATCCGAGGACACTGGTGCCATTGGATGAGGATGCTATTTTAGCTTCGGTGGAAAAAACGGGCCGGGTGGTTATTGCCCAAGAAGCTGTTACCCGCTCCGGATTCAGTGCTGAAATTGCGGCTGTAATTGCTGAAAAGGCTTTGGACTACTTAGATGCACCAATCAAACGAGTGGGTAGCAAGTGGGCACCGATTCCGTTTGCCGGTGTACTGGAACAATTTATTTTACCGGGCACCGAAGACATCATTGCAGCAGTAAAAGAACTGGTCTAAAAAGGGGCCCGAACGGGCCCTTTTTTAGTCGGGCACAAAGCAATGAAGCACAGGAAAGGAAGGATAATGTGGCGCAAGAAGTGCTTATGCCCAAGCTAGGTCTTACCATGACTGAGGGAACTATTTGTGCTTGGCTCAAGCCTGATGGTAGCTATGTGAATAAGGGCGATCCTATTTTTGAGGTAGAAACTGATAAGATTACCAATAAAGTGGAGGCTATGGATGAGGGTATTTTGAAAATTGTGTTGCCAGAGGGCAGTACAGCCAAGGTAACCCAAGTGGTGGGGTATTTGCTGGCAGAGGGCGAAGAAATACCGGCTGAGGCTGCAGATGTAGCAGCGCCTGCTACTGCTACGGCTGCACCACAGGAAGAAGTTAAAGCGGCGGCGGTGCCTGCCGAGCCCAAAAAAGAACCGGTTCGGGTAAGGGCAACACCAGCAGCCAAACGGCGGGCAAGAGAAAGCGGCATTGACTTGACTCAGGTAACTGGGACCGGCCCTGGCGGCAGGATTGTTGAAGCCGATGTGGAGTCTTACTTGGAACAACAAAAAGAGCTTCCGGCTACCTTGCCCAGCGAGGGGGAAATATCTGCTCCAGTAAAAGCTACCCCTACAGCTGTGAAATTGGCCCGCGACTTAGGCATAGATTTGGCCGAATTAAGCCAAGAACGCCGATTAACCAAAAGAGATGTATTGGCGGCGGCTTTACTGGCCGAAGAGGGCGAAGAGGAACGCGTGCCTTTGGCCGGTATGCGTAAGGTGATTGCTCAGCATATGCTGGAGAGCTGGACTGTGGCCCCCCATGTGACCATCAATATGGAAGTGGAGATGGATCGGGCCCGGGCTATTCGCAAGGAGCTCAATGCTGATTGTACCCAAGAAGACAGGATATCTTACAATGATCTTATTATAAAAGCAGCAGCCCAGGCGCTAACAGAGTATCCGGCCTTAAACGGTACCATAGATGCAGAAGAAATTATCTACCATAATTATGTTCATATGGGCGTAGCAGTGGCATTGGAAGACGGTCTCATTGTTCCAGTGGTGCGCCACGCCGACAAGAAATCTTTGCGAGAAGTGGCACGAGAAGTTAAAGATTTGGCCCAGCGGGCACGGGCTGAAAGACTCAGCTTAGATGAGGTAACAGGCAGTACCTTCACAGTTACCAATTTAGGTATGTTTGGTGTAGATGACTTTACACCTATTATCAACCAACCGGAAAGTGCTATCTTAGGTGTGGGAACTATTAAGGAGCGGCCGGTGGTAGTGGATGGGTCCATAGATATTCGCTTAACGATGACGTTAAGTCTGTCTTTTGACCATCGTTTAGTGGATGGTTCCGTAGCAGCCGAATTTTTGGGCCGGGTACGCGAGCTACTGGAAAAGCCTTACGGTGTCCGGCCTGAAATAGCGTAAGCAAAAAGCCTGCTCCTTTTAATCCTGGAGCAGGCTGATTAACTAGCGCTCATGGGGGATTCCGAAGAGAGGTTGCAGGCTTTGGTCAAACTTGGTGGAGTGAAGGTAATAAAGAGATAGGTTCATGCAATCACTTAGAATGACCGCAATTGATGGGCCCGGGTAAAAAACTGCCGGTAAGCCAAGAGACATACCAGCATACTGGTTATACCTACCGATGCGCTGAGCATGAACTGAACTAAGATCTGGTATTTTACGGCTTCTATCGGATTGGCACCGGCGATAATCTGACCGGTCATCATACCAGGCAGTTGTACCAGGCCCACAGTTTTCATGGCATCTATAGTAGGAATCATACCGGCTTTAACAGCAGCTTTGAGAGCTGGTTCTGTTGCTTGACGCGAGGTGGCTCCCAGGGCCAAAGCGGATAGGATTTCTGCCCGCCGGGATGATATTTCGCTTCGTAGGCGGTTAAGAGCCAGACCGGAGGCTACCATGGCATTGCCTATAATCATACCGCTTAGTGGAATTACATAGCGGGGTGTGAAGGGGATAATGTTAAGGCTTACCAGCATGGTCATGGTGACAAACTCTGCCAGAGCAATAGATAGGGTAACCAGCACAAAGGCTCCGGGTAGTCCTTCTCCTCGGCGGGCGGCATTTCTTCCTGCTACCAGTATCATTACTACCACCATGGGAATCACATATTGCCACTTAGCAAGGTCAAAGATGAACTTTAGCACATAGCCTACGGCTGTAAGTTGAACAAAAGCGCGGACGGCACCGATAGCTAGGTCTTTTTCCAGCTTCAGATTTTGCCAGTATGATATAACCATGGCTATAAAGATAAAGCTTACGGAAAATATTAAGGATAAGTCCGTCAAAGTGCTATTCCCCCTGTAGTTTGGAAACACCGATCTCTCCAGCCAGGAAAGCCTGGGCAATTTCAGTCTTAGGCTGGGCAAAGAAGGATGCGGTGTTTCCTTCTTCTATTTTTCGTCCACTCACCATAAGCACAGTGCGGTCGCTTACGCGTTGGGCCTGTTCCAGATCATGTGAGACCCACATGGCGGTTAGACCATGGTGTTTACACACCTGGGTGATTAGATCTTCTACTTGGTGAGCGGCACCTAAGTCCAAAGCGGAAGTAGGCTCGTCCAAAAGGAGCACCTCGGGGTTATTAGCCAAAGCCCGGGCCAGGGCCACCCGTTGCTGTTCACCGCCGGAAAGCCTACTGGCATCACGCTTAGCAAACTCTTCGGCCAAGCCTACTTCACGCAAGAACTCAGCTACAGGTCTTGTCAATTCGTGGCCGGATAGATGTGGCCCAAAGGCTATATTAGAAGCTACTGTGCCGGGAAATAGAGCTGGTTGTTGAAATACCATACCGACCCGACGGCGGAGGGCAAATACATCTAAGGTTTGGATATTGGTTCCGTCAAGGTAAATAGCGCCACCGGTAGGATCTTGCAACCGGTTGATCAAAGACAGCAGTGTGCTTTTGCCGGCACCGGAAGGTCCGATAATAGCAACAATTCTACCTTCCGGTACTGCAAAAGAAACGTGGTTCAAAAGCAATTTACCGTTTACAGCTTTCGATATGTTTTGTAGGTTTAATTTTATGTCCATGGTATAAGCTTCTCCTCACCGAATTCTAGCTAGCTGTCTAACGTTATCTTATCGCACCAAGGAGATCAACACAATAAACCCGAAAGGGTCCCAGCCAATTAGCCGGGACCCTTCTTAAATACAGGAGGAGACAATCTAGAGCTTTATCAATCCTAGCCCGCTAAGGAGTACAATAGTAACAGCTATAGGAGTGATATATTTTAAGATAAAGCTGAGGATACTAAGGAAAGTCTGGTTTTTCAGTTGTCCATGGTTTGAGGCTTCGTCCACGATGACTTTCTTTCCTAACACCCAGCCGGCAAATATGCTAATAGCAATGCCAGCCATAGGCATGAGGATGCTTGAGGTGGAAAAATCGAAGAAATCGAAGAAAGTCATGCCCCAAACTTTGACATGAGAAAGTATACTGGTGGAAAAAGTGCCCAACATACCAAAAAGTGCTACTGTAAGAACACTAACCAGAGTGGCTTTAGTCCGGGGCCAATCCTTTTCTTCTGATAGATAAGCTACAGGAACTTCCATCAGGGAAATCATGGCGCCGGTGGCGGCGATGGCAGCTAAAAGGAAAAACAGGGTGAGGAATAGTTGTCCCAAAGGCATGGAATTAAAAACCATGGGAATGGTGATAAAAAGAAGCGACGGACCGGCATCGGGTTGATAGCCAAAAGCGAAGACAGCCGGGAAAATGGCGAGACCGGCCATGATCGAAACCAAGGTGTCTGATAAGGCTACTTTCAGCATAGAACTGGGAAGATTGTCTTCGGGCCCCATGTAGCTCCCGTAGGTAGTCATAACACCCATGCACACAGACATCTTGAAAAAGGACAAGCCTAATGCAGCCAGAAACATGCCCGGTGTGAGCTTGGAGAAATCAGGTCGGAAGAGGAAGTTGACGCCGGCACCGGCACCGGAAAGAGTAAGTGCTCGAATATCACATACTAAAAGAAGCAGAAACAAAATAGGAAGCACGGTTTTGGCTACTCGTTCAATGCCATTTTGCACGCCGGCAATAATTACAGTACCTACTACGGCTAGCACTACCCACTGCCAAAGGAGGGGAGTAACTGGGCTCGCAGTTAAGGCGTCGAATACGGCTGGGGTTTGCGCTGGGTCCACTGCAGCTAAGGCACCGCCAGCTGATTTAAAGATATAAGCATATATCCAGCCAGCTACGGTGGAGTAGAAAAACATAATGACTACGGCGGAGGTTACGCCAGCGACACCGACAAAATGCCACGGAGTACCCGGAGCAAGCTTTTTAAAGGACCGCACGGCGTTGGCTTGAGAGCGTCGCCCAATGACAAACTCAGATAACATAACCGGAAGTCCGGCGATAAACAAACAAAGTAAGTAAACAACTATAAAGGCAGCACCGCCATTTTCGCCGGTCATGTAGGGGAACTTCCAGATGTTGCCCAACCCCACGGCAGAACCTAAAGTGGCGGCAATAGCGCCAAGACTGGTGGCAAATCCCTGCCGTGGTTTGGCTGTTGTCTTGGATGAAGCGGATGTAGGGGAAAGCATTGTTTCTTGAGCGTCCATAAATCCAACTGTACCTCCTTAGAATTACCCCAAAGGTGACAAGAAATAGCGCTGTGAGATGTGAACATTTAGTAAGTAGGAGCAATAGCAACAGATCTTAAGTAGGTGAACTTAATACAAGAAAGGGTATAATAAAAACCCCTCGCTCCCAAAGGGACGAGAGGTTAACTCGCGGTACCACCCTTCTTAGCTTGCCAATGCAGCAAGCCCCACTTAAGCTAGGTTTCCCAATAACGGAGGAAAAATCCGGACAGGCCTACCGGCGAATGCTTTCAGCTGTCAGCTCCGGGGAGATATTCACCCCTGGTGAAGGTTGCCGGCTTTCACTGTCACGGCTCGCTCTAAACATTCATCCAGGCTACTTGTCCCCTTCAAGGCAGTGTAGATTTAATTAGTGATTACTTTAACATAACTCAAGGAAAGATGTCAATGTAAGTAAATACCAAAAAGGCTCCAGCTTTTATGGCTGGAGCCTTTGTTTATCGTTAGGATTACAGACGGCGAGCGCATTTGTAATTCTTAAAATAATAATCTTGAGCTAGAGAGTTGTACCTTACACCACTGGAACTGGAAGCATGGATAAATTTGTTGCCACCGCTATAAATACCCACATGCTGAATGGTAGAGCTTCCATAGTAACCGAAGAAGACCAAATCACCGGGCTGCAAATCGCTTTTGGCTACAGCTTGCCCTTTCTCAGCCTGAGAGGCTGCGTTATGAGGCAGGTTTATACCCACTTGGGCATAAACATAAGCTGTGAACCCCGAGCAGTCAAAACTGGATGGACCGGAACCACCGTAACTATAGGGTGTGTTCAAATACCTTTCGGCAATTTCAACAATATTATTGCCTGGCCGGGTGTTTCCCCGGGAGGCGGTGTTAGTCTGGGTGTGAGTTGTTATGGTAGTTGACGGAATCGTCAAGACCTGTCCTGGATGAATCAGTGTGGTAGATAATCCGTTGGCATTCATTATTGTTTCCACACTGGTGTCATATTTTAGTCCAATCTGATAGAGACTGTCCCCTGACTGCACTACATAGCGTACTTGGGTTTGGGTGGGTGTAGGCTCAGATTGATCTGTAGCTGTTGTTGACGCGGGAGTTTTCTCTTGGGTTAGGACGGGTTTAATTTCTTTTTCGGGTACGGTAAGTTTTTGCCCTGGGTGAATTCGATCCAGCTCAAAATTGTTGAGAGTTTTGATATTGTCTACAGTAGTTTCGTATAGCAAACTTATGCTCCAGAGTGTCTCACCGGGAACAACAGTATGAATAGCTGCCTGAGCCGGTGGGGAAAGCAGTACCAGTCCCGCCGTGACCGAGGCTATAGTAATCAAAGAGCGCTTCCACCAATTAAACATAAACCTACCCTCCGACAACTTATTACTTCCCCTCCGACAACTTATTACTTCTCATAGTATTCGACGGTTGCAGCAAGTTTCCTGCTATAAAAATAAAAAAGCTGGAGCAAATTCCTGATCATGGAAAAAGCTCCAGTAAAACCTTAAATATAGGGTTTTTATTCAATGTCCTGGTATAAATACCGTTAGAAGTCGATAGTCTTAAATTTCCGAGCTTGCTCCTCAATAGCTCGCTCGGTAGCCAGGCGTTCAATCGAAGATGCGCCGAAGAAACCTACAACTCCTTCGGTGTGCTGCAGGATGTATTTAGCGTCTTCCGGTTCGGCAATGGGGCCGCCATGGCAGATAACCATCAGATCGGGATTTACGTCCTTACCGGCATCGTGGATGTCCTGCACTCGTTTGGCTGCGTCTTCTAATGTAAGAGCTGTATAGGCACCAATGGAACCTTTAGTGGTGAGACCCATGTGGGCTACCAGTACATCTGCGCCGGCTTGGGCCATGGCGCGGGCTTCGTCGGTATTGAACACGTAGGTACAGGTAAGCAGGTCCAGGTCGTGGGCAATCCGGACCATTTCCACTTCTAGGTCAAAGCCCATACCGGTCTCTTCCAGGTTCTGACGAAAAACACCGTCAATGAGACCCACCGTGGGAAAGTTTTGCACACCGGTAAAGCCGGTTTCTTTAACTTTTTTCAGGAATACTTCCATAACACGGAAGGGATCGGTGCCACAAACGCCGGCCAGCACCGGTGTATGTTCTACCACCGGCAGTACTTCTTGGGCCATTTCCATAACAATGGCGTTAGCATCGCCGTATGGCAGGAGCCCAGCCAAGGAGCCCCGACCGGCCATGCGGTAACGTCCGGAGTTATAGATGATGATAATATCCACGCCGCCACGTTCGGCAAATTTGGCCGAAATGCCAGTGCCGGCACCGGCTCCTACTAAAGGCCGTCCAGCAGCTACTTCAGCTTTGAGTTTAGCCAGGGCGTCCATACGGGTTATTCTCTTTTTCATCGATCTAACCTCCTGTTCTCTTGTGGATACAGTATGATTAACCTCTGTTATTGTAAGAGGTCTTCCAAAGCTTGGGCCAGAGCTAAGGAGAATTCAGGGTCGTTAATATTGTTATCCAGTTCAACTACGGGAATATCGGGCCGCAGGTTTTGTTTGAGAGCGGCAAAGAGGGCAGCGTCAGCTTCAGGATCGTAGAATGCTTTACCTTCGGCATCGATCATGGATACGCCCTTTAGCGGCAGCATTACCACTGTGGGGCCTTGGGCGGCATTTAGTTTCTCGGCCATAATCCGACCGAGCTTGGCACATTCTTCTTTGGTGGTTCGCATAAGGGTAACAGTGGGGTTGTGTTGGTAAAAAAGGCGACCGTCGAATTTAGACGGAACAGTATCGGGTGGGCCGAAGTTTACCATATCCAGAGCTCCTACAGATATGACCTGTGGGATACC
Source organism: Bacillota bacterium (assembly GCA_012839445.1). Taxonomy (GTDB): domain Bacteria; phylum Bacillota; class DTU030; order DUMP01; family DUMP01; genus DUNI01. Next base: position 1,188 of record DUNI01000235.1, on the reverse strand, counting down.
GACTCTGCCGGCTGCTTCCAGGCGCCGGGGTCCGGCTGCGAGTACGCCGCCGACCAATTCGTCACACCATTCGGTGGTGGTCACATCCAGCACGCCGGAAATGAAGCCGTCTTCGATTAACCCTTCCATGGCTTTGCCGCCGCTGCCGGTAGCGTGGAACACCAGTACTTCATACCCTTTGCTCTCCAGGTATTCTCGTGCTGCATTTACGCAGGGGGTGGTGACGCCAAACATAGTGGCTGCGATAAGAGGCTTATCTTGGGCTTCAGCTGCAACTTCGCCTTTTACCATGCCGGCTATGGCTAAAGAGGCGTTGGCCAGGATGTGACGAGACAGGCGATTGAGTCCGGAAATATCTACTACCGAGTACATCATGGTGATGTCTTTGGTCCCCACATAAGGGCGGGTGTCACCTGAGGCTAGAGTGGAAACCATGACTTTTGGTATGCCCACCGGCAGTACTTGCATAGCGGCAGTGCCGATGGTGGTACCTGCCGATCCGCCCAAGCTTATGATTCCCTGCAGGCGGCCTTCTTCAAACAATTTTCTGGCTATGATGCCGGCGGCAGTTGTCATAGCTGCCACTGCTTCGCCACGGTCACGACGGGACACAATATCGTCCAGATCGATACCTGCCAGCTGGGCTACTTGTTCCCTGGTGATGTCAGGTGGTATTGAGGGCTCAAATACGCCCAGGTCTACCAGCAAGGTGTCCACACCTTGGGCTGAAACGACATCGCGCACATAGGCTAGCTCTTGGGCCTTGGAATCCATGGTTCCGAGCACTACTACTGTAGACAAGCTATACCCTCCTTTCTTTCTCCAACACGTAATGCGGCAAAATTCGATCTATTTTGCTGGTAACTAGGTATGTGTGGTTAGATAATTCGCTGAGAATATATTGAAATCCTGCTTGCTTTGGTTTTAACTTTGTTGGTGTGCTATGTACCAATCTGCTATAATATGGACAAGTGAAAACGGATAGGGGAGACGAAGGTGTTAAAGGGCTGTGGCATAGACTTGGTGAAGATTAGCCGGATTAAGTCGGCGTGGGAACGATTTGGCCGCCGATTCTTAGAACGGGTGTTTACTCCGGCCGAACAGGAATATTGCTTAGCACGTAAGCGGCCGGAGGAGTCGCTGGCGGCTCGGTTTGCGGCCAAGGAGGCTGTGGCCAAGGCCTTGGGG
>DUNI01000234.1 GCA_012839445.1 Bacillota bacterium | reverse complement strand
TCAGGTATATCCAGCAACTTCTCTTCCACTTGCTGAGCTATCAAACCTGTTTCTTCAATTGTAGAACCCAGGGGCAATTTAATATTGATGCTTACTTGGCCGGCATCAGTACGGGGAAACAACTCTCGCCCTAAGAATGGGATCATTACAAGGCTCAGTACAAATAACCCTCCGGCCGCTGCAAACACCAGACGTCGATGATCTAGGCTCCACGCTAGCAAACGAGAATAAAAATCATCCAGTTTAGATAATGTCTGCCCCACACGATCTGCCAGACGTCGTGGCCATGATAACCGTTTTTTATCCTTCGATTGCTCTTCAGTGAGTCGTCCTTCCACCTTGAGCAACCGGCTGGCCAACAGAGGAACCAGAGTCAACGCTACTAATAAAGAAGACAACAGCGAAAAGGTCACTGTAAGTGCCAGTTGCCGGAAAACCTCCGCCACCAAGCCCTCAATATATACAATAGGCACAAACACAGCAATAGTGGTCAAGGTAGAAGCCGTAATGGCCATTCCTACTTCAGTAGCGCCTACCTGTGCCGCCGACACCCGGTCTTCACCTTGTTCACAATGTCGGTAAATATTTTCCAGCACCACAATAGAATTATCCACCAGCATACCTACACCCAGCGCCAATCCGCCCAAAGACATCATATTAAGGGTTAGTTGGTTGAAATAAACCAAGGTAAAAGTAGCGATAATGGAGATGGGAATAGACAGAGCAATAATTAGGGTGCTTCTAAAATTACGCAAAAACACATAAAGAATGAGCACCGCCAGTACAGCGCCCAAAATGGCGCTGCTTTTTAAGTTGCCGATGGCAACTTGGATAAACTCCGATTGGTCAAAGACGTAATCGTATTTAATATCCGGCATATTACGGGCAATTTGCTCCATTTCCTTTTTTACCCTAGTTGCCACCTGAACAGTGTTAGCCCCTGTCTCCTTTTGGATGGCAATGCTCAGGCTCGGTTGGCCATTTAAGAGCGAATAGGTTCCGCTTTGATCCTCCACTTCTTGTACCGTGGCCACATCGCTCAATCGAATAGTCGCTCCTGCCGATGTCAAGAAACTAAGATTACGGATTTCGTCCAGGCTTCTAAATTCACCTGTGGTGCGAACCACGTATTCACGCCCACCGTCTTTGACGGTTCCGCCGGGTAAATTTAGGTTTTCCGCCTGTAACAACTGAACTAATTGGCCCATGGTAAGACCATAGCCGGTCAACCGCGTTTGATCCACCAACACTCGAATCTCTCGTTCAGGCCCGCCGTACAAGACAGCATAAGCTACCCCGTTTATCCGTTCCAAACGATTGACAACTTCGTCTTCCAGCAACCGTTTCAAAGTCACCAAATCGCGTCCCTCGGCGGTTACGCCAATGGACATCACCGGCATCATAGCCGGATCAAATTTATAGACTGAAGGCCGTTTAACCGCCGGAGGCAACCCTGCCGACACTAAGTCAATCTTCTCCCGCATATCCAGGGTAGCAAAATTCATGTCCGTACCCCAGTTAAACTCCACAATCACCAAGGAACTACCCGGAGAACTTATGGACTGCACATTCTTAACGTTACTTACAGTAGTTAGCACCGCCTCCAGCGGTTGGGTCACCAGTTTTTCTACTTCTTCTGAACCGGCACCGCTATACGTAGCCATGGTCACCGCTACCGGCATGTTCATCTCCGGCAAAAGGTCAATTGGCAACCGACTGGCTGACACGCCCCCTAGAGCCAGTAACACCAATATACACATACATGCTGCTACCGGGCGACGAATAGAAAACCGAGCCAGGTTCATTGTGCTTCACCTCCGGCTACCACCGAAACGGGCATGCCGTCACGTAGATATTCCTGGCCTTTTACCACCAGCAAATCGCCCTCATTAAGTCCCGACGTTACTTGAGCCATTTCGTCATTAATCAAACCCACCACAATTTCTCTTGCATAGGCTTTATCATCTGTAACGATATACACCACCTGCCGGCTTCCTTCCTGCATAATAGCCAGCCTAGGAATAGCCAGCACATCCGAAACGGCTTTTGTCTTCAGCTCCACTTCAGCAAACATTCCCGGCTTAATTAGATGTCCGTCATTGGACAGCGTCACTTCCAGGGGAAATCCCTTCGTACGAGCATCGGCTGCCGGAGCAACCATGGACAGCTCGCCCTTAAACTCCCGATCCAAACTCAGCACGCGGACTTTAACTTCTTGCCCTACTTGAAGATGACTAACATCCTTTTCCGTAGCATTAAGGCTAATTTTCACCTGATCCATGTTTACAATATTGGCTACCGGCATACTAGGACTTACCATCTGCCCCACTTCCACCGGTAAACTGGCCACAATGCCGGCCACAGGGGCAGTAATGGTAGCATTATCAAGCTGCGACCGCGCCAGTCGCAAAGCGGATTGCGCTTGCTCATACCTGGCTGTGGCCATCTTTTCTTGGTCTAGCGTAGCCTGGTATTGAGCCGCTGCTCCTGCTGCCCGGGCGCGCGCCTGTTCCAAAGTCTGTTCGGAAATAACTCCTTCTTCTTTTAGAAACTGCATGCGTTCAAGATCCGAGGCCGCACTTTCATAGGCCAGCCGCGCCCCGGCTGCTCCCGGCGATTCCTCCTGCGCCGGGGGTAGCCCCGCTTCTGCCACTTTTAGCCCGGCTTCAGCCTGCCAAACCTGTTCCTGAAGATCCTTGTTATCCAGCTGCAACAACGCCTGCCCAACTTCAACTTGGTCGCCCACTTTTACCTTGACAGCCACTACCTGGAGCGGTAGTTTGCTCAATACCGGCACCTCAGTCTCAGCTGTAATCTGACCGCTTAGAATCGTCTTTGTATTGACCTCACCTCTGGCCACCGAGGCCACTTCCACTGCTACCGGTTTCACTGTTTGTTCTTCCCCGGCAGGTGACTGACAGCCAATTATTAACACTGCCATAAGCATAGCAACTACCACTAACGTTATGTACGGTTTGGGCATAATTTCCTCTCCCCTGCAGCTAATTTGGGTCTTAACAGTCCATTACGTGCTAACTTAAACTTTATGACAAGTATATTCGCTGGCCGGTCTGCCAGCGAATACAACCACTGCTATTGCCAGTATACGTTCCCGCTCCATGCGTGTCAACGAGTTAATGTTGGAATCTTCCCAGCAACTGTGCAGCCCCTCCGGCGGCTAAAAGCAGCCATACCGGTTCCACTACTAAACGGTAACGTGAAGCATAGTAAATAGCCACAATAATGGCATTGTAGTACAGCCCAAACAAAATCAAAAACAACGTCCCTCGCCATCGTTTGGCAGTAAGTAGTGCCCCCAGCACAGCCAGTGCTCCCCAAATGGGTGGTTCCAAGTGGGGAATTCCTCTATTCTTGGCATAACGCGTAATATACCAGTCGGACGGTTTAGTCCAAAACCAAACAAATTTACGCCATGCCAAAGCCAATTCCTGTC
>DUNI01000233.1 GCA_012839445.1 Bacillota bacterium | reverse complement strand
GAAATACACCAAAAGTGTTGCCTGACGCTAATAATTCATAGGTAGCATGATCATTCAATGGCATGATAGAACGCCCCTTGTCCCCCTGTTCTTCCTCCACCAAGCGTCTAGTCTCCTGAATAACCGTCAACGTCCTTAGACCTAGAAAATCCATTTTTAACAACCCAATTTCTTCTATGGTTTCCCAAGGATATTGGGTAGTAATCATACCATCGGCAGTTTTCTGTAGCGGAACATATTCAACTAGCGGCCGAGCGGATATAACCACACCAGCCGCATGAGTGCTAGCGTGGCGCGGCAATCCTTCTAGCTTCTGGGCTCCGTCTATGAGGTTACGTACCCACTGCTCACGTTCGTACAAGTCCGCCAATTCATGGCTGGACTCAAGGGCAGCTGCTAAAGTTACCCCCGGCTCAGTAGGTACCAGTTTGGCAATGCGATCCACATCATTATAAGCAAAATCATAGGCTCGGCCCACATCGCGAATGGCAGCCCGCGCAGCCATGGTGCCAAAAGTAATAATTTGGGCCACATGATCAGCACCATATGTGTCCGTTACATACTCAATAACTTCATCCCGTCTATTGTCGGCAAAATCAATATCGATATCAGGCATGCTGACCCTTTCAGGATTCAAAAAGCGCTCAAATAATAAGCCATGAGCCAATGGATCAATGTCAGTAATTCCTAATGTATACGCCACTAAACTTCCAGCAGCTGAACCCCTTCCCGGACCCACTTGAATACCTTGTTTGCGTGCAAACCGAACAAAGTCCCAAACAATAAGAAAATAACTGGAATAGCCCATCCTTTGAATAACATTTAGCTCATAGTTCAAGCGTTCCTCTATCTCGGCAGTCACCTGTTGGTACCGACGTTCAAGACCCTGGCGACATAATCTCTTAAGATAAGCTTCCGCTGACAAGCCAGTTGGTAATGGAAATTTAGGCAAATGCATCTGACCCAATTTCAGATCTACCTGGCATCGCTCCGCTATAGTCCGAGTATTAGTTAAAGCTTCAGGAACATCATTGAACAGGTGAGCCATCTCTGTCTCTGACTTAAGATAAAATTCCTCGGTAGGAAAACGCAAGCGATCAGCATGTTGAACACTCTTGCCGGTTTGAATACAAAGGAGAAGATCATGATAAACTGCATCCTCACGACGAAGATAATGAACATCATTTGTAGCCACAACCTCTAAGTTCAACTTCTTCGCCAGGGAAAGTATTTTGCCATTTAGCTGTGGTTGTTCCGGCAAGTTTTGATCCTGTAGTTCAAGAAAGAAATTATTAGGCCCAAACAGGTCGCGGTAGAATTTGGCAGCGTGTAGCGCACCATCCTCATCACCGGCCAACAAACGAGCCGGCACTTCTCCAGCCAAACAACTGGATAAAGCAATTAAGCCGTCCTTATGTTCAGCCAAGAGTTCTTTGTCCACCCGAGGTTTATAATAAAACCCCTCAATAAAAGCCCGGCTCACCAAAGTCATCAGGTTCTGATAACCCTGCTCATTTTCCGCAATCAAAACCAAATGGTTCAAGCGGTCATCCAGCCGAGGTTTACGGTCATGCCGTGTACGAGGGGCCACATACACTTCGCAACCAAGTAAAGGTTTAATATCGTAAGCACGCGCTGCTTTATAAAACTCGACGCAACCATACATAACTCCATGGTCAGTAAGAGCCAGTGCCGGCATATCTAACTCTTTCGCTGTGCGAACTAAGTCCTCAATCCGACCGGCCCCGTCGAGTAAACTATAGGCACTATGTACGTGAAGATGAACGAAGCCTGCCATAAAAAAATACCT
>DUNI01000232.1 GCA_012839445.1 Bacillota bacterium | reverse complement strand
GGGCGAGTTCAGAGGCGGCCCGAGTAAGCCGAGCTCGTTCGTTCTAAGGAGCGCCGCGAAGCGTGAGGATGGACCGGCAAACGGCAGCCCATAATTAGAGAACGGGCGGGCACGACGACCCGCCCTTATATCTTCTAACGATCAAAGTAAATACTCTTGCCGGTAGCTGAAATGGGGATCCCGGCCACAACTTCCCCTTCTATCAATCCTAGCCTCCGGGCTGCCACACCCACCCGGTACATAATCCGATTATCGGCGTTTAGTATGCTGGCCGTTTTAGCCGCCGAGCCTAAAGCAATTCCCAAATCCATTAGCCGCCAGGCGCACAGGGGCCCGGCAAATTCCGTTCCCTCTCGAGGCTTAGGTAGCTCTGCGCACGTTTTAAAACCGCAGGCACCGCAATTTAATCCTGCCGGCTGTGGTTTATCCAGCGAAATCAAGAGCACTGCGCCTGAGAGCCGGACGTTATTAGCATCACGATCCCAATTTTTCTTGCCGCTCTCTTCCCCGTACTGAACCATCGCATCAGCCAAACGGTTGATCTCTTCTCCTTCAAGCACTTTAATGCCGACAAAATCCTTACCTGTCGCCTTGGGAGCTGTCCGCGCCGACAAAGCCATGAGGCCAGCCACCTGGGACATGATTTCTTGCATTTTACCGCCTCCTTTTGATAGATTATACCATCATTTCTGTTTATGGGCCCGCATAACCGGTTCCAAGCGCTTTAAGCCTGTGACAGCTGCTTGGGCCAAAACCTTGTAGCCGCTTTTGTTGGGGTGTAAACCATCTACAGTAAATTCGGGCCTTATGCCTATTTTATTTTCTGCTAATAAAGGTATGTAGAAATCTAGCGGATCGTAATCCCTACCTGCTGCTTCTTCCTGTAACCATTTGCGTTGTACCTGTAGCCGTGCCTCTGCCAGCGGTTCGTCCACCGGCGGCGGAAGCACAAAAATTACTTTGCCTCCTGCAGCTTCGATTAGAGATTTCAGCTCTAGCAGTGCTTTCTTAGTTTCCCTCCAGCCAATGACTCCCTTATAACCGAGAGCATCATTACTGCCGGCTAAGATAATAACAATGTCGGGATGAAGAGAAAGCACATCCGGCTCCAGCCGGGCCAACATATCCAGGCTGGTATCGCCGTTTATACCGCGGTTATAAATGGTTATGCCCAGCTTCTTGGCCGCTAACGAAACCCACGAACTGCCCGGACTATAGGGATAACCGTAAGTTAACGAATCGCCCAAAGCCACCGTTACACCCATCGTATCGCCTCGCCTCTTGCCTGCTTGAATATTGTCCATTAATTCTCTGTGTAGCCGAACCTTAAACCGGGTAATAATATCGTCTCTTTTGTTCCAGGCAGTCACACAGTGAGTTTATTACTTCTTCTATTTTATCATGAGGAAGGAAAAGGCACCAACACCTTCGAATAAACCATGTATACTCTATCTGCAGGAGGTTTACCTGTGAAACGTAAATCCATCCATCCGGCCTTCATCTTGGCTTTTTTTATTTTAGTTATCACCTGTTTTTGGCCCTGGCAACTGTATACCACCTTGGATATCAGCGCTATCCGTGCACTGGGGCTGTTAAGCTTCACCATTGTTCTTTGGGCCAGCGAAGCTTTGGATGCAGCCGTGACCTCTTTGTTGGTGTTCTTTTTCCTACCGCTTCTTGGCATCCTGCCCCTTACAGACGCTCTGGCTACGTTAGGCACAGGAACTGTGTGGCAACTGGTTCTTATCTACATAATGGCCGAAGCCATTGGCCAATTTCAGTTGGACAAAAGATTATCTTATCGCCTTTTGCTCCTTGCAGGCGGTAACACAATGATGCTTTCCGGTGCCTTTATCATGGCAGCGGTTATTTTTACTTTCTTTATGCCGGTACCAGTGGGCAAAGTAGCCCTTATTCTTCCGCTCATACGAGAAAGTTTAGACGCGTTAGGCTTGGATCCCAGCAGCAACTCGAATCATTTGATTTATTATGCAGTGGGCAGTATGGGCCTTTTTTCCAGCGTTGGGATTCTAACCGGTTGCCCGGCTAATTTGTACAGCTCTCAAGTTATGGCTGAAGAACTAGCTATAACCTGGAATTACGGGCAATGGCTGTTAACGTATTTTCCCGGTGTCTTGGCCACGGTAATTGCCGTTTGGGTTTGTCTTCTGCGCCTTCTGCCGCCGGAACAGCCCCGGCAAAAGAGTGCAGCCTTTCGCCTCTTTTTGCAGGACAAATTGGCCGAATTGGGTCCTTTGTCTATGCAAGAGAAAAAGTTGTTATGTATTGTAGGTGGCATGATTGCTCTGTGGGCAACCAGCGGTGTCTTACACTCCCTGTCTGTAGTCCAAGTGTCACTGGTAGCCACAATTTTGTTGTTCCTGCCTGGGATAAATCTTTTGCCCTTTAAGCAAGCTGCCACCGGCATCAGTTGGTCGGTGATATTGGTATTTGCCGCCGGACTATCTCTAACCAGAGGCCTTACCAACACCGGAGCCGCTGCTTGGCTCGGCCATCTGGTAAGCAGTCTATTTCATGGCTTGCCCCCAACAGCAGGGGCTATCGCTATCTTTGTTTTTCTTGTTTTGGTTCGGGCCGCATTTACTACCCCCACTGCCTACGCTGCCGCTCTTTTGCCGGTGGTTTTTGCCGCCGGGCCTAATCTAGGGCTTAATCCGGTATGGTTAGGATCATTAACTACCATTGTCGCCCATACCGCCTTTTTATATCCCATGCAATCCATGACCCTTATGACTGCTTATGAGGCCAGCTCACTTGATCCACCGACAGTTTTTCGGGCCGGCATCGTGGCCACTTTAGCAACAGTAGTGATAACTTTGGTATTCGCCTTTTACTATTGGCCCTGTTTAGGACTAAGTCCCTTTCTATAGAACCTTACTGCTAAATATAAAAATTCGGCTCTGGCTGCAGTGCAGCCAGAGCCGAACAATC
>DUNI01000231.1 GCA_012839445.1 Bacillota bacterium | reverse complement strand
TTATATGCTTTTATTCCGGCTACTTTAGGCGTGGCTACATTATTTCTAGTGCGAGAAACCAAACCACCGCTAATGTCCTCGCAAGAAAAACCCATAGCACTTAACTGGGGCATTCTGGACAGGCGGTTAAAAGCCTTTTTGATCCTGGATTTTGTTTTTACCATCGGCAACTCTTCCAACCATCTGCTTTTGTTAAGAGCTAAATCCTTTGGGTTTACTGACGCCAGCGTTATTCTTCTTTACTTAGTCTATAATCTCACCTACAGTCTGCTCTCCTATCCGGCTGGGCGTCTATCAGATAAAATTGGCCGCCCCCGGCTCATAATCGTTGGCGACCTAAGCTACGCTTTGGCCTACCTGGGTTTTGCAGTGGTTACCAAACCCGGTAGTTTATGGCTCCTATTTGGTTTCTACGGGCTCTGGTCTGCCTTTACCGAAGGTGTAGAAAAGGCTCTCATCGCTGAAATCGCCCCGCCGGAGCAACGAGCCAGCCTGATCGGCCTCCACGCCACCCTAACCGGCATTGCCCTTCTGCCGGCATCGCTCATCGGCGGGCTGTTATGGAACACTTTTGGCCCATCCGCTCCCTTTTATTTTGGAGCCGCTTTGGCTGCTTTAGCTACCATGGGGCTGTTCTTTACCCTAAAAGCCATTAACCCCGCCTCGCTAATTTAAGAGGAGTACCCGCACATCTTCCCCCGATGACAGATCCAGCGCTTGCTGGGCTAGCTTAGTTGCCGCCCTCAGGGAAGAGGTGCGGGTTTTTTCTTTTATGGCCGCTAACGACGGTGCCGCCATACTAAATTCACCCAGTCCTAACCCTAAAAGAAGAGGCGTAGCCAACGGATCTCCGGCCAGTTCGCCACACATGCCCACTTCGATGCCCGCTTTATGGCCAGCAGCTATAGTTCCCCTAATAAGGCGTAGCACAGCCGGGTGAAACGGATCATATATCAACGACACCTTCTCATTCTGCCGGTCGGCAGCCAAGGTATACTGAATAAGATCATTAGAACCGATGCTAAAAAAATCTACCTCGTAAGCCAGTTGATCAGCCAAAATAGCAGCAGCCGGTGTCTCCACCATGATACCCACCGGTACATTCTCCGCCCAAGGCAGTCCCCGTTCATCAAGCTCTGCTTGGGCCAGAGCCAGTTGCTCTTTTGCCTGCCGGATTTCTTCTACCGACACCACCAGCGGAAACATAATTTTTATATTGCCGTAAACACCGGCTCGAAGTATGGCCTTAAGCTGAGTACGAAATATATCGGGGCGGGACAAGGAGTAACGCAGAGCCCGCCATCCTAAGAACGGGTTAGCCTCACGAGCCAGGCCAAGATACGGTAAGTCTTTATCGCCACCAATATCCAACGTCCGGATAATTACCGGATAAGGAGCCATGTGTTCTGCCGCTTGCCGGTAAACAGCCAGTTGCTCTTCTTCACTGGGAAGCCGGTCTCGACCCATGTACAGAAACTCAGTCCGAAAAAGGCCAACTCCCTCGGCCCCCAATTCTCGGGCTATCTTGGCTTCAGCCGGGTGGCCGATATTAGCCCAAAGGGACACCTCATGGCCGTCCGTCGTAATCGCCGGAAGTACAGCCAACACATACCGACCGTTCTTTGCCGCTTCGTGTTGCTGTAAACGCTGCCGCCACTTAGCTAACTCTCCTGCATCCGGCCGGACCGCCACTTCCCCGGAAGATCCATCAACAGCTACAACATCGCCGCTTTGTACCCGCCTGGCAATCCCTTTTACCCCCACCACCGCCGGAATTCCCAACGACCGGGCCATAATAGCCACATGAGAAGTGCGCCCACCTATTTCCGTTACTAGACCTCGTTTACCCAAGGATCGGTTGTTGGGTCTAGTAACGGAAATAGGTGGGCGCACTTCTCATGTGGCTATTATGGCCCGGTCGTTGG
>DUNI01000230.1 GCA_012839445.1 Bacillota bacterium | reverse complement strand
CAAAGACTTTTCCGCTCAACTACTTGCGTTCAAGAACGCTGGGGTTCAAGCGATTATTGCCTATTCCGCTCCAGTAGAAGTCGGTGTCTTCCTCCGTCAAGCAAAGCAGCTGATTCCCGAGGTCAAAATCTTCCAAAGTAGCGTTGGAGCAACTCAAACTTCTATGGAAGTTGCCGGCGATGCAGCAAATGGTACCTATGCAGTGGTCACCTACACTGAAGACAACCCAGATCCAAAAGTTCAAGAATTCATTGCCGCCCACAAGAAGAGATGGAATGACATTCCTTATGACTTCTTCGATCCTTTGGCGTATGATGCAGTGTACATGCTGGCCGAAGCTATTAGAATTGCCGGAAGTACAGACCGTACTGCGGTACGCGATGCATTTTTCACTATCAAGGGCTTTAGGGGTGCTACCGGTCTAGAGTACAACGTAATGCCCAACGGGGAGACAATAAACGAATTGATTCTGGTGGAGATTGTTGATGGAAAGCACAGAGTAGTCCAACGAGTAAAGGGCTAATCAACACATTTCTTCTAGAACCGGGGTTTGCTCCGGTTCTAGAACACAGCATGAATCAGCTGTGTTATACAGGGGAAAGGAAGGCATTTAAATGAGTACATTGGTTCAGCAGCTCACTAATGGCGTTGCCCTTGGTTGTATTTACGGTCTTATCGCCTTGGGCTACAGTTTTATTTACAACGCCATCGGTTTAGTTAATTTGGCTCAGGGTAGTTTTGTGATGGTCGGTTCCTTCATCTATGGCGTTACTCTGATTAACCATATGAAACTACCGTTCTTTCTAGCTTTTTTTGTGCTCACTATTATAATGGCAATCTTCGGGATTGTTTGCGAAATAATTTTTTATCGACCTCTAAAAGACGCGCATATCCGTACTGTGCTTGTGGGTTTAGTGGCCCTGGAGTTGCTTGTAGGTAATCTAGCCATTATCATTTGGGGACCTTATCCTAGGGGAACGTCGGGTCCTTTCGGACATAGATTACTAACCATCGGTGAGATATCGGTTTCTTACCAGAACATTTTTATCATCTCTGTTACTCTTTTGCTATTAGTTGTGCAGGCCATATTTTTCAAGAAGACAATGCTCGGAAAGGTCATGCGTGCAGTTGCCCAAGATCGCGATACAGCTCGATTGATGGGTATTGAATCAGATTTGATTATATCGGCAACCTTTGCCTATAGTTCCATCCTCGGAGGCATTGCGGGTATGTTGGTTGCTCCGCTCTTTGCGATCGAAACAGGTCTGGCTACATTGGGATTTAAGGGGTTTGGAGCCTGTGTAATCGGCGCTTTTTCCAATATTCTCGGGGCATTTGCTGGGGGAATCATCTTAGGGACAGCCGAGATTATGGGTGCTAGCTATGTTTCCTCTGTATACAAAGACAGTATTGTGTATCTTCTAATTATTGCCTTTCTGCTCTTTAGACCACAAGGTCTGTTTGGTAGGAAAAAAGAGCATGGTGGCTTATAAGTGGGGATGAGAATGGAGAATAAAAAACGCAATATCATATTGTTTCTGGTTCTAGTCTTGTTAGCTGTGGCGCCATGGATCTTCCACAATAACTACCAGCGTTATGTTCTTAATAATGTGCTGATCAACATTATGCTTGTAATAGCTCTTAATTTTATTTTGGGTTTTGCCGGTCAAGTGTTTCTTGGCACCATCGGTTTCTTCGCCATTAGCTCCTATGTTACAGCTCTAGTCACCACGACCTTGGGGATGAGCTTTTGGTGGGGCTTACTTGCTTCAGTCGTAGTTACTGCGGCTTTTGCATTCTTCCTTGGTTTGCCTACTCTAAAGTTAAGTGGATTTTATCTGGCCCTAATGTCCACTGGTTTTATTGTTGTGACAACAGATGTGCTGAAAAACTGGAGTTCAGTAACTAACGGTGTGTGGGGAATTTCCAGCATCCCTCGACCGGTGATCTTTGGTCATCTCATTTCTAGCGATATTCAGTTCTATTATTTAAGCTTTATAATGACCTCTATTCTTGCTATAGCCGCCATAATAATCGAGGACTCTCGGTTTGGGCGGGCGTTTAAGGCGGTTCGAGACGATCAATTGGCTGCTGAGATCGTTGGTATTAACGCTACGAAAGCAAAGCTACTTGCCTTTGTACTATCAGGAATCTATGTTGGTGTGGCCGGGGCTTTGTATGCGAGCTTTCAAACATTTATTAGTCCAGACGTTTTCAGTCT
>DUNI01000229.1 GCA_012839445.1 Bacillota bacterium | reverse complement strand
TCATAACCGGCCTGGGCTGCGTTACGCAAATTGGGCTCCCAGTCTACAGGGTCAAAGGATTCAATGGACTTTACTTCCTGAGCCTTAAACTCTTCTTTAGCCTGACCCAGTCCTTCATAGCCGGAATCAAAGAAACCTTCGTCACCTAAAGTACCAGTGATTACATAAGCTATTTTGCTGTCTTTGGCCTCTTCACCGTTTGAATTACTACAACCAACTACCCCAAATACCAGTGCACCAAGCACCAGGATTGCCATCATTTTCTTCAGATAGCGCATAATTTAACCTTCCCCCCGTATTTTTAGTTCCTAACCATGTAAATTGTGCATGTTAACTCATTTTCTTCTGGGCACGCCGGTAAAGGTCGTGGGCTGCCGCCTGTACTTCAGCAAAAGCTGCTTCCAGATCCCAACCAAGAAGTTGTCCTTTGTCCACTAACAGCTTACCGTCTACGATGGTTGTTCTTACATCGGCAGCATTGGCTGAGTACACCAGATTGGCAATAACATTATTCACCTCCCCTGTGAACCGAGGCCACATGTGCGGCCGGTTCAAATCTACTATGATGACATCCGCCTTCTTACCAACTTCCAATGAACCAATTTCATCTTCCAGTCCTAAGCACTTAGCCCCATAAATGGTGGCCATCTTAAGAACCTCTGTTGCCGGTAAAGCGGAAGCATCCAAAGTAATTAGTTTTTGCAGCATGGCGCCGACTCGCATTTCTTCAAACAGATCCAAATTGTTGTTGGAAAGATTGGAGTCGGTAGCCAGCCCCACTGTAAGTCCGGCTGCTATCATATCTGTCACCGGTGCCACCCCTGAAGCCAGCTTCATGTTGCTGCAAGGATTGTAAGCTACCTTAACGCCGGCATCGAGCATAATCTTAATATCCTCTTTGTCCACATGGACACAGTGAGCAGCCAGCATGCGCTCCGATAAAGCGTTCTCTTTAGCCAGCCAAGCAATGGGCGAACAGCCGCGGATTGCCTGCACCTGTTCTACTTCTGACTTAGTCTCACAAAGGTGGGTATGCACACCGACGCCGTATTCCTTGGCTGCTTTGGCAGCTGCCTGGTAAGTTTCTATATTGTTGGAGTAAGGGGCATGGACGCCAAACCAAGGTCTGATCCGGCCTTTCCCCCGTGATATCCATTCTTTAACAAACTCTAGATTATCGGCATAGGTCTCCCCTGTTCCCACCGGATGATCTATCACCTGCGATGCAATCACCGCTCTAATACCCGTTTGCTCCGCCACTTCGGCCGCTGCCTGTGGGTACCGGTACAAATCTACAAAGGTAGTGGTACCGCCCAACAGCATCTCTGCCTGGCACATAAGAGAACTGGCCTTGATATCCGGTGCCTGTAAGCTGCTATCAATGGGAAAGCAGATCTTTTCCAGCCAGTCCATCAGGGGCAGATCCTCACAGACGCCCCTCATCATGGTCTGGTGGCTATGGGTATTAATCAATCCCGGTAGAATAACGCCGCCGTCAGCCGAGATCACTTTCTTGGCTTTAATTTGCGGCTCGCCGCTTCCAACAGCACTGATACGATCGCCGGTTATAGCTACGTATCCGTTGGCTATAACACCGGAAGAAGCGTCCATGGGGACAACTACACCGTCTTTAATGAGAATATCGGCTTCCACCGCCACCACCTCGGTTAATCTAAATACTCTACTACATCCACCAGTCGGGTCTCAGGAAGTACGTTCATTTTCAGCAAAATATCTTCTGCTTCTTTGAGGCTGCCAGCATCGCGAATCTTTTTCACCGCCGTGGCCACTTCCTCCACCAATACCTGGGGATCAAAGAACAAAGTCACCGCTGTCAAAGGAGATAGCCGCACTGTTGTACCCCAGGGCTCGGTAAGCATCATGCGATGCGCTCCCAGTTCGCCCTTAGCTGCCACTGCCGGCCATTTCTCCACCGGATCCGGGAACTGGTCACAAATCTTAAAGATATCGGCTGCATCCCGCTGGGACAAACCGTAAGCACCTAAATATCCATCGGCGCGCATAACTTTGCCTATATTGCGCTCCAGGTCATCCAGCTCCAGCTCGCCGTCGCAGCCATAGCCGGCCAGGCCATAGAACGTAGGAATGCTAAGCTTGGTCATAACACCCAGAGAAATAAAGTCAACCAAGGGTGTACGCGGCATTTTTACTTCATCTTCACCGCTGAAGAAAGAGTCTGATCCAACATCCATGCCAATAAAGAGATCTACATCCAGTTCCTCAAGAGCCTTGTCCAGCTCTTTGGCCAGCTCGGCCGGGCTGTCGCCTACACCCAGTACCGCACCCTGAACATCAAACATCTCGGCCACCAACATCTCCGGAGTCTTTCTTCCCCGTACCTCACATTGCCCGTCGACCAAAGCTAAATGTGGCGACACCAGCTTGGCTCCTTGGATCTCTTTTACGTCATAAACAGTCGGTTTTAAGATGCAGGCAAACGGTTTGTCCGAGACAGCCGTTCCTTCATCGCTCCACCATTCACAGGAAACACCGGCCAAATACACCTTTTCTACACCAAGGCTGGTAAGGTAGTTGTAAATGGGTATAGTTTGAATAATGTCTCCCCCGCCGCCGATGCCTAAGAGAAATGCCGTTTTGGACTTAAGAGCCACTTCATGTAGGGAAGGCTTAAGGTTACTCATTTACTTCGCTCCTTCTGCCGCCGGCTTAGCCGGACGCACTTTCGAAGTAAATGAGTAACTTTAAGCCTTCCCTACATGAAGTGGCTCTTAAGTCCAAAACGGCATTTCTCTTAGGTATTGGCGGCGGGGGAGACATTATTCAAACTATACCCATTTACAACTACCTTACCAGTC
>DUNI01000228.1 GCA_012839445.1 Bacillota bacterium | reverse complement strand
AAGAAGCAGGTAATTCTTGCACAACAGTTTGAACCTGGTCAATTTCATCCTTAGGAAGTGTCACCTTTAGATCGCGATCAGCAATAGCAACAATACTGTCAGTCACACCTCGTTCTACCGGAACAGTTTCTAGTTCATCACCGGCCCGCACCAGTACACGGTTAGCAAAATTAGCAAACCCCCAGTCACACAACTGCTCGGCATCGGTCCACACACTGTTCCCCTCACTCTTTAAGACAACTGCTATCAGGCGCTGGTCGCCACGGGTAGCCGAAGCTACCAAGCATTGACGTGCCTCATTGGTATAGCCGGTTTTAATGCCGTCGGCTCCTTCATAACGCCATAGCAATCTATTATGGTTGATTAGCAGTTTATCGGTATCTTTTACCGGCCAGGGCACGTTACGAGCCTTAGTGCTCACAATTCGGCGAAAATCTTCCCGTTCCATGGCTGCCTTAGCAATAAGGGCCAAATCGCGGGCTGTACTATAGTGCTGAGGATCAGGAAGCCCGCTGGGATTGGCAAAATGAGTATGTACCGCTCCTAGCTCCCGGGCACGTTCATTCATGGCTTCCACAAACGAAGAAACACTGCCCCCTATGTGTTCCGCCAAAGCCCAAGCAGCATCATTCCCTGAATTTAGCATTAAGCCATACAACATCTCTTCCAAAGAGTAACTCTCCCCGGGACTGGTATACATGGAGCTGCCTTCTTGTAAGGCAGCTTCTTCGCTTAAGGTAATTGTATCGTCCAAACTCCCTTTTTCCAGCGCTATAAGAGCCGTCATAATCTTGGTAGTGCTGGCCATAGGAAGTTTTACATCAGGATTCTTAGCTCCAAGCACCTGGCCTGTATCAGCATCAATAAGAATGATCGCTTCTCCTTCCACCGTCGGTAGGGCCGGAATTGCCGCCATAGCCGGCTGATGTAACAAAACCCAACAAATAAAAAAAGACAGAACCGTAGCAAAATGTTGACAAAGTTTAGTAGATCGCTGGGAGTACCTCATGCCAAGCCTCCATATTTCTTCTTCTCCTTATTATTATTGGCCCCAGCGTAAAAAATTCCTGCTTTGAAAGGTAGGAAAAAACCGCCACAGAAAGCCCGGGTTGCCCCGGGCTCTACATTAAGGACAAAAAGGACAAAACTTGGTGCTTGCCCAAGCTTGCCCTCCTTACCGACCGCCGGCACCTTCTTTTCTTTGGGAGCGTTTGACTCCAGGGTGCGATTCTCGGTTCTTATCTGAATTTGACTTATCTTCAGGTGGTGCCGGCTTCTTGTTTTTTGGGGAGTTGGGAATCCTCCCGTTTTGCTTGTCTAAACCCGGCGGTTTCGTTGGCAACTTGTTCCTATCTTTCTTATTCTTATCGGGCTTTTTCTCTGGCTTGGTGGGCTTAACTTGATCCGGCTTTTTATCTTCTGCCTTCTTAGTTACAGGCTTATTGTTGTTGTCTCTTTTCTTCCCTTTTTCTTTAGACGATTTTCCCTGCAGGGACCCCTTTTCGAACACATCTTCCGCTTTTTTTCCCGAACCGGCCAACATAGCTTTTATGCTTTCCTTGGTTTTCTCCTCCTTAGCCTGATGCCCACTTATGGCAGCCTCTTTAGGAGGGGTGTCTTTAAGTTTCTTCTGTAAACGGAGCTTATTAAGGGAGGTATTCTGTTCACGCGCTTCCTTTAGCTCTTCTTGAGAAGCCTCCTCCACCGCCACAAACACATCTGTCCCGGTGGTCGCCAATCCTCGGGCGGCTGCTGCCTCCAGTTCGTCTAAGGTCGGTGGCGAAGCCAGCTGTAAATTCACCTGGCTAATGACAATAATATCGTCGTCACTACCGGTGACAAAGCCAGCCCTGGCTGCTTGTTGCACCAGCTGTTCTACTGCCTCCGGCGGCAGCAAACCTTTTACTGCTACTTGTTGCAGCAATTCTTTCCCTTCGTTGTTTAGGCCTTCACCACTGCGCACCCGACCTGACCTGACAACCTCTAGACCAATACTGGGGTTGATATCCAAGGCAATATACGCTGCCGGCTTTGTTGCCCATGCCACCGACGGCAGAACAGCCAGCAAAAGAAAAGCAGCCGCCAAAGCCACTGCTAGCAACTGTCGCGGATTAAGCCCTGGCTTTCTTAACATTACCGCCTCGCCCGGCAAAGGCAGGGGCGCCTTCCACTTTAGAGACCGAAATTCCCCGTCGGTAGTAAGAACAATGATTTTATCACTTTCGCTCTTAAGTACTACGGCCTCTTTTGCTTTCATTGTGCGTCGCCCCCCTCTCTTGGTGTTACATAAGCTGCTAAATGGGTATACTCCGGATTAGCACGAATCAAACTCACTGCCACTAGATAACGCCGGCCCCGTTCCAACAGCTTGCGGTTTAAACCAGTTAACTCCGACAGTTCTTTAAGCGGTACTTGGCCTGTGGAGCGAAGATGCTCTATTAATTCCGGATTATGAGCCAAAACCGCAGCTACCCTCAGTAATTTTTCCCGTCGATTACGATGTTTCGGACAGGCTTTCTCAATATCCTTCAAGGTTAGATTATAAGAAGCAAGCTCAGCAGTAAAAGCAGCTATTTCTTCAGCCCGTTCCCGGCGCTCCCGTTCCTTTAGTACTTCTTCTCCCGCTACCTGCATCACTTCTGGGTATACTAACTCTGATCCATCCGGACCAACCATGGTAAGGGGTACTTCTTGATTGCAAGCTTTATTCCGGCGGTAATAGTCCGTTAACCTACCATTGATAACCAGTCGGGCAAAAGAAAGGAACCGAGCTCCACGATTAGGATCATAGGTGTCTATGGCCTCATTAAATGCCATTAAGGCAATACTAAGCTCATCCTCATGCCAGTCTAACCACCGCCGCGAACGCCATGAAGCTACTTTTTGGATAAACGGCCGACAAGAAGCAATCAGTTCTTCGCGGGCAGTAGCATCGCCTGACCGAGCCTTGACAACTAGTTCTTCTACGTTTACCCCGACATCTTGTTTCCCCCTCCGGTTTGCCCCTGCTACCAAAGTTTTATTCGCCCCGGAAGGGAATCAACCCTTTTACTTATTTAGTCGCAGGTGGACTCACTTTTCCGGGGGTAGGTCTAAAAGTATATCACAAAGGGAAAAATGAAAAAATAATAGGTGAACAACTATATTATTAATAGAAAGGATGCTCATGTTAAATGTCTGTTGATGACCAAAAAGTAGCCTTGTTTATCGATTTTGAGTACCTGTTTTTCACCATGTCTAACCAATACGGCATTTCACCGCAAATCGAAGACTTAATTAACATCGCCTCAGAATACGGAGAACTTAAAGTGGCCAAGGCCTTTGCCGACTTAGCCGGATCAGAAGAGCTTCGCCGCGCAGCCTATCTGCTACGCACTCAAAGCATCGAAATGGTGGATGCCGCCGGCGATCACTCCCGAGAAAAAGTCAAGAACTATACTGATTTTACCATGCTTGACGCCATCTATGGAACTTACCTGGATCAAGATGACATCAACACCATCGTCATCGTTACCGGCGATGGTCACTTCTCCAGTGTGGTGGCACGACTTCGAGTCCGCTGCAAGAAGAATATTGTCGTTGTAGGTATCCCCCACTTTATTAATCGCGAGCTATATCAAAGTGCCTCTGAAATACGAGAACTCGCCATCGATGCTGATGCCTGCCCTGTAGATCGAGAAGATCTTATAGCGTTCGTAAAAAACTCCATCCGAACACATCCCTATGTCACCTTCAACAAAACTGTAAGCATCTACAGCAAAGTCCGTCAAGTAGATGAAGTAGCGGTACGCAAAGCTTTAGCCAGCCTTATCGATGAAAACGTCTTTGTCCAAATGATCGAGCACACCCCCCAATCAGATGTACGTGTTTTGCGTATCCCTGACAGCGAAGAAGCCATCGCTTAAAATCAACAGTTACAGGCGGCACTCATAACTTTGCAAAACAATAAACCGGACAACACAAAAACAGGCGGAACTAAGTTCCAGCCTGTTTTTGTTCTAAGGAGCGCCGCGTAGCGTGAGGATGGGCCTGCAACCACCAAGCTTGGCAAAACAGCACAGGAACCACGGGCAGCCACAGAGGGCTGCCCCTACACTCGGCCCGTGACAGGCATAGACACCCACTTTAGGCCGGACCTTGGTTAGCGTAAAGCATCAGTAGGCTGCATTTTTGCTGCCTTAGCCGCAGGCCAAACGCCCGAAATAGCTCCTACCAACAAAGCAAAGGCAAAAGAATACGCAATAGAAGTAGGAGTTACAGCAGTAGGAGGCCCAAAGTGACGAATAACAAGCGACGCTCCGGAACCGAGTAAAATGCCGATGATACCACCGGCAGCACTTAGTATCACAGCTTCAATCAGGAACTGTCCTAGTATCTGGGAATTTTTCGCTCCCACTGCTTTACGAATGCCGATTTCTCGTGTTCGTTCCGTTACCGAAACCAGCATAATGTTCATAATTCCAATACCGCCTACCACCAAAGAAATTCCCGCAATGGCACCGAGCATCAAGGTCATAACCAGGTTCATTTCAGCCACTTGCTTCAGTATGTCATCCCGGCTCATAATATGAACAGCATCAGGACGACGATATATTTTGTAAAATACACGTTTTAGCTGTACCGCCACCTGGGCCGATTCTTGTATACCTTCAGCTTTAATATTAATGGTGTCAATACGATTACTGGAGCCCAGCAACCGTTGAGCTGCTGTGTAAGGAATATATACCGTACGATCAATCCCCCACTCCTGGTTGCCGGAAATCTTTGCCTTTAGCACGCCAACCACTGTAAAGCGCTGATTATGATAATACACTTCTTGTCCCACTGGGTTAACACCCTGAAAAAGCTTGTCAGCCACAATAGAACCCACAACCATAACCCGGTGGCGTTCGCTTATGTCATCTTCGGTAAAGCCCCGTCCTCCCGCTAACTTAAGATCGCGGATGGCTATAAAATCTTCGCCCACACCTTGAATTTGACTGTCGAAAGTGGTGTTGCGCCACTTGATATTGCCACCCAAATTCAGCACCGGCATAATGTGCTTGATACCGTCTACGCGTTCCTTCAAGCTTCCCAAAAGTTCAGGGGTAAATCGAACTTCCCAGCCCTGACTATAAACTTCAATCACATTAGACCCCAGGCTCTGCAAGTGCTGCTGAATCTCCAACCTAGCCCCTTGGCCTACAGAAACCAGCGCAATCACCGACGCCACCCCAATAATCACACCTAACATAGTCAAGATAGACCGGACCTTGTTACCTAAAATACTACGCCAAGCTAGCTTCATGCTAAGTATAAGGGTCATGCTTTGACACCCCCTTCAGGCAAAGCCGGGAGTGTGGTCAGCACTTCTTGAGCCACAAGGTAATCTTCCGGTCGGACCAAGTCATCGGCAATAACAACCCCATCTGCTAACCGCACAATTCGCTGGCAATGACGGGCTACATTGGGATCGTGGGTAACCACAATCACAGTGATGCCTTGAGCATGAAGTTCCTGAAACACAGCTAAGATTTCTTCTCCGGACCGCGAATCCAATGCCCCGGTAGGCTCATCGGCCAAAACCAATTCCGGTTGGGCCGCTACGGCTCGGGCAATGGCCACGCGCTGCTGCTGACCACCGGAAAGCTCTTGTGGGCGGTGATGCAACCGGTCCTCGAGACCAAGCCGTACTAAGGCAGATTTTGCCCGATCTCGTCTGGAACCGGCACCCAAACCCCGGTAAATAAGGGGAAGCTCAACATTTTCCAACGCTGTAAGCTGCTCTAATAAGTTAAAGCTCTGAAAAATAAATCCCACTTTCCGGTTTCTAATCTCAGCCAATTGGCTATCGCTTTTCTCACTTACCTCTTCTTTGTGTAACTTGTAGGTACCGGCGGTGGGCCGGTCTAAGCAACCGAGGATATTCATTAAGGTGGATTTCCCCGATCCCGATGGCCCCATAATAGCTACCATTTCACCGGAAGCTATTGTTAGATTAATGCCCCTTAGAGCCGGGACCATTATTTTGCCCATACGGTAATCCTTGGTAACGGCGTTTACATCTACCATAACTACACCCATATCCTTACCCCTTACATCCGTACTCTACGTACTGGTCCGCCGCCACCAAAAAACATCTCATCATCAGCTGAACTGCCAGTCACTACCTCCTGCCCCTCGGTAAGACCGTCTAACACTTCTGCCAACGCCCGGTCCTGTAGCCCTAGCTGTACTTCAACCTCTTTGGGTTTGCCGCCTTCCATTACCTGGACAAAAGAAGCGCCTTCTTTCTCGTACACAGCTTCAATAGGCACAGCCAAGACATCTTTTCGCTCATCGATAAAAATGGATACATTAGCCGTCATACCGGCCCTTAAGTCCCCTGGATCCATAATCTCCACTTTCACCGGAAAACCACTGGCGCCCATAGAGCCATCGTACATATCTTCACCTTTACTGCCTTCACGGGCCACCTCAACTACGGTAGCAGCAAATGTTTCTCCCGGCATGGCATCCACAGTCACTACCGCTTCCATATCGGGCTTAATATGGATAATGTCCAACTCGTCAATCATAATTTCGGTGTTCATCTGCTCGTAGCTGGCAATTCGAACTACGGTTTTGCCTGCCTCTACCTTTTGGCCGTCTTCGGTATTTAAGGCAATCACCTGACCACTGATGGGGGCTTTCAGCGTAAGTCCGTCCAACTCCTCTTGTTTGCGTTCATACCCCACCTGAGCTTGGCGCAAAGATAATATATTGCTATATACATCTAACAAAGCCGAGCTTTTCTCCAACGACGCAAGAACCTGGCCGGGCTTTACTCGGCTTCCTTCTTTCACCTGCAACTTCTCAATGCGCCCGCCCACACCGCTGGAAACCCATGTATCTTCTTTCCATTTGGTAGCGTCCCCAGTACCTGCCACAAGTCCTGCGTCGGTGCTAATGTTTACTTCCGCCTTCATTTCAGGTGTAAGCAACCCCGGGTTCGGTACAGCAATAACCACGCGCCGCATAAAAGCGCTGGCCTCTGGATAACGGTTAGAATCCACTTCTTTGACCGTTCCTGAAGTACTGCCGGAGAAATCATGAAACAATAATTCAGCCTTTTGACCGACTTTTACATTCTTAGCCGATCCTTCATCCAGAAAAAGTTCCACCAACACCTGGCTGTCATCCACTAACCGCAGTAGATCTTGATTGGCTCCGATTTGGTCTCCTTCATTAACTTTCAGTTCGGCCACTCGCCCTGCTACCGGCGCTCGCACCGATAAAGCTAGATCCGGATTAGTCGTATCTACTTGTTCCGGTGGCACACCCAGGATTTTGGCCAGCTCCAGCCGAGCTTGGTCCAGCTCCAGTCTTGCTTTTTCTACCTCCATACCTAAAGTAGCATTATAAAGAACCAGGAGCGGATCTCCTTCCTCTACATCCTCACCTTCGGCCACTAAGACCCTATCCACCAACCCCTCTGTCAGCGGTGCCACTTCCTTAACTTGACCCGCAGAAAGGCTACCCCAGCCCTCCACTGTAAGTCTAATATCGCCACGGGTTACTTGTCCTGTGGCAATAACATCCGGGTTTTCAACCTTACTCTTTTTTCGAAACCTGGCTATACCAATAGCACTGCCCGCTATCACCACAATTAAAACCAAAGCAATTACCAGCTTCTTCTTCATATGTTCTGCCCCTCCCCTTTTCCGATGACTTAAGGAATATCTGCTAACCTCCTTTTGCTACTAACAAACATTGCCTATCTAATTATCCTGACGATGCTTGCACCCAAAAGTTCCCTTATTGTCCAAATTGCTCAACTGATTCTCATCCTATGTAATTACATGGGAACCTAACAAGAAAAGCCGGGCTAAGGCCCGGCAAAAACACATCAATTCAATATGCTGCCCCGCCGCTCAAATACGCTATAACTTACTAGTAATCGTAATACTGTTCAAAAGCTTCTTGGAAACCATCAATATATCCATCGATGAAACCGTCGGTATAATCCGGATACCGTCGCGGATTTAGATCATAGTCGTCTTCGTATTCATAAATTATATCGTCTTCACGCGACCTGTATGCAATATCGAAGTACAAATCCATGGCCTCTTTCCAAGTCAGTCGCTCCTTATCATTGTTAGCTTTACGAGCTGCTGACCTTCCATCTCGGCGGCCGACACTATAGCCATCGTCTTCGCCATCTCGATAGTCGCCTTTGCTACTTCTGCCACCACGATCACCGTCGTTATAGCCCTCGTCATAACCCTCTTTCTTACCCTTGTCGAAGCCTTCATCGTAACCTTCTTTATAGGCTTTGTCGTAGGCGCTCTTGCTGCCCATGAGCTGTCCCTGAACTAACCCGGCATTGTACCCTTCCTGCCATTTGGCTTGCTCACGATTAGGATCAGCCTTCGCTTGAGTAGTGATAATCACCCGGTTATTAGCATTGTCCCAATGCACCTGGGATCCCAAAGCCTGGGCTACATATCTTAGTGGTACATAAACATGCCCGTCTACAATAAAAGGTTCCTGGGACGGTACATTGGCTTTACCGTCAATAACTATGGCAATGTTACGGTACACCGCTTTTACAGTTTTTGTTAGGCTAGCGCCTTGGGCAGTACCATAAGCCATAAGCAGCACCAAAGCTAGCACAAGGACCATTAGTCGTCTTTTTTTCATGAAATCTTCCTCCTCCAAGTATTGGCTGCTTTTGCCATCCATCTTCGGCATGCCAAGCCCAATGTCCTGCCATTTGCCCTTTACAAAACGGTAAACAATGGCAACTTGGACCACTAAACTACTGATGTACTAGCTGGACATACTTATCCAATGGGATTTCAATCATATTTGTAGGCGCACCGTCTTTGGCACTGGCCTCATACACCTGTAAGCGAGCCCCAGTCTGTTGGTACTCTGTTGGAATTTCAAAAGCAAAGTAACCCCAATCGGGTCCACCGACAGCAGCAGTAACAAAGCCGTCCTTCTTAGCTTGTCCCCGGCTATCAGTTACCCGCCAACTTACCGTGGCCTCAAATACCCTGGCTACACCTCGCACAGTCAATCCTTTTTCACTCTGCATTGGAGCCAATAGCTTTATCCCCTTAGATTCAGCCGTAATTTGTTCCATATGCTTAAGTCCATAAAGCTGAGGCACATACACATCACCCTTGCCCTCAAAACGCACCGGTTTCGTAGTTTTTCTTATCATAGCTATACAATAAGGATAAGTGATAGCTTGGGTGACTATAGCCCCTGGTGCCGGATCTTGGTAGCCCACCTTAACAACCACTTCTTCGTCCGTCTCTGTAACCTGCTCGATGTTAACCCCATAGCCCCCTGTGGGTTGCGATCCACGAGTTACAATCAGATACGTTCTATCCCCGAAAGTAATGCTTTGTGCCAGCTCCGTGCCAATAGAATAATCCAATAGCGACGTAACTTCTTTAGGTGCGGATCCTTTGGTGACGATCTCAAAAGGAATGTCACGGGGATAAGAAGGTTTCACCGCTGAATCCGGTTGGCTTATACTTATAGTCTGTGCCTCCCCATTCCACTGCACTTCAAGTCCCAAAGACTCCGCCACGAAACGAATCGGCAGGTATACAGTACCGGCATAATTCAAACCCGCCGGAACATAGACCTTACCATTGAAATAATAATACGGCTGATCGCTGGGACGAACTTCCTTGCCGGAAATCAAATAACGCACCGGGGCCAAAGAAGCAGTAATGTTACCCAAATTAGTAAACCCCACCGCCGTTACCAAAATCACACCGGTTAAAATTCCAGCGAGAAAAATCAACGCCTTCTTTTTCATCACATTCTCTCCTTTACAAGCTAATTTATCGGGCTTGTCACTTATCTAGACGTTGTAAAGGCAAAAATGTTCCCTAACCCTTTATTACCCCCAGCGGGGTCAATGCCACCTGAATCTTAACCAGGTCATTCTGGTTTTGCATCACCTTATCAATATCTTTGTATGCCTCCGGACTTTCCTCGGCTACGTCGCGCATTTTAGTCTTAAACAGCTCAATGTCCTGTACTTCTAGCTGACGTTTAACTTCCTTGACCGAAATTTTACGTTTCGCTTCCCGACGGCCCAGTACACGACCAACGCCATGACTACATGAATAAAAAGACTCCGGATTCTCCAATCCCAGGCAAATATATGACCTGGTGCCCATAGAGCCAGGTACGATAACCTGACCTTCTGCCCGCACAGCCCCTTTCCGATGCACCCACAACTTAGTACCAAAATGCCGTTCATAGGCCGCATAATTGTGATGTACATCAATGTATGGACTGGGAGTGTCATCGAAATGCTCACTCCAGATAGCCAACATACGCTTCATCATATGCTCCCGATTAGCACGGGCAAAGTCAAGGCAATACTGCATGGCAGCAATATATTCCTTCCCCAGGTCAGTATCCACATGCAAACAGGCCAGCTGATACGAAGACGGTATCGAGGGGAAGTTCTTCTTGCACCACTCTTTCGCCACCTCGTTATAGTAGGTGGCCACCTGTTTACCTAAATTTCGGCTGCCGGAATGAACCATTAGCCAGACAATACCCCGCTCATCCACCTGAGCCTCAATAAAATGGTTTCCTCCGCCCAATGTACCCAGCTGACGGCGAGCCCGAGATAATTCTCGACTTAAAACCGGTGATTTGGGCGCTCGATAGAATATTTCGTCCGCCTGCGGCTTTCGATGCCAGTCAAAGCCGGTTGGAATTGAGCGATGAATTTCCTTCAAAATTTTAGACCTTAGGGGCATAAAACGCTCCAACTCTACATTGGTGCACCAAGCTCTTACACCACAACCGATATCCACACCCACAGCATTCGGAATAATATGTTTTTCAGCAGCAAAAACCCCGCCAATAGGCATGCCGTAGCCTACGTGGGCGTCAGCCATAAGACACACCCTCTTAAAAGCGAACGGCAAGCTGGCCAAGTTAATAGCCTGCTCTATACTGCCATCATCTAAATCATCGGCCCAGCTAATAATGGGCACCTGTGTTTCTTTCTTGCCTACAACTTTCAAGATTTCTGCCATTGCATTCTCCCTCCCGCACAGCCATGTTGTGTTATATTTTTTATACTCTGTATAACATTTCAAAATGGCTCTGCGATTACAGCATACCATAACTTGTTATCCACTTCCATTTTCCTTAGCCGGCCCTGTGGTTCTTCCATGTTTTTCCTTCCCTTAAGACGATACTATGCGCTACAATATTCCTATGCTTGAAAGGCTGCCAGGTCCAGATTACCCGGAAGCTAAAAACATTATTGTCCTCGGCAGTGCCGCCATCGCGGTTTAATAGTATTCTCCTAACAAGGGGTGTGATCTAATGGGAACCGTACACGGTAGAGTAGGTGGAGCCATCGGCGGTTATGACCTTCAGGCCCAGGTTGCTTCTAATAATATCTCCGGGCGAATCGGTGGGGCTATGTTCGGTATGGACATTGACCTCAATTATTCGCTCACTGCCGGCTTCATAAAAGGCCGCATTGGCGGTCTTTTATGGGGACAGGACGTGCAGGGCCAGGTTAGCCCAACCGGCCTCCAAGTTCGCGTGGGTGGTATTGTGGCCGGCAACGACATCACCATTACAGTGGCCGCTAACAATATCTCCGGTCGTTGCGGCGGCGATGTTATCGGCTTCGATCTTGATCTTAAATTGGACGGTGTCCATGCTACCGGTCGCCTCGGCGGACCAATGATCGGCATGAGCGTGGACGGGTTTGTAGAAGATACCCTACCTGTAATCGCCGGTTTCTTGTTTGCCGTTACCTACTATATCTACCGGTTAAATCATCGTAACAGAGGTTCCAGTTCACATAGCAGAAATTGAAATCATCCTATCTTACTAAACCAGAAGGGAAATACCGGCTTCTTACCGAATGTCTAACTAAGAAAACAATAAGCACAACGACCCTATACCCGAACACCAGGGGGGTAAGAAAATGCTGGAAAAACCCGATCTCACTAAGTTTCTTAATGCCACCATCAGTACTAACAGCCAACAACACTTAGCCACTATTTGTGCCGAGCATCCACAGGTCGCCAGCTGGTTAAACCATCTCCTGGCCAAAAGTATGACCCACGCCGTGTTAGACTATCAGGAAAATCGGCCCAACTTAAAGAGTGCTGCTTTGGCTACCCAGGTGGCCAGCAGTACCGGCCGTCTGATTGCAGCTGAAGTTAAACTTAGTCGCCGTTGGCAAGATTTAATAGCGTTTTTTAGAGCCCTGCTGGCCCTCACGTTATGTTCGCACTCGGCTGAGATGGCAAACCTCATGGCTCAAATGGTTCCAGAATTATATAAACGGCTTTCTACCAAAGACGGCAAAATACTGGCCGCAGTGGTGGAAAATAAACCTGTGTATACGGACGTACCAGTTTTTGACATTGTTGTCCCTGATACAGCTCAACCATACATAAGAACCCTACGTAAGTCTTTAGGTGATTCCTTCACACCTGCCAACAAACTAACCCGGACTTTTAATTGTATTTTAACGCATGCAATTACACTAATATTGTCTTTCTCTTGGACTTTCTTTGACGAAGATACCCTACCCCTATTTCCGGATCGACTATTAGGTGCCAAAATCTTATTTTGTCCAGCCGACTATTTCCCCAACGCCACCACGTTACTTAAAACCTTAAAAACCAAAGGCAAAGTTACACTCCCGGATGCCGGCAGTACCATCCCTGCTCCAACCAATAGCACTGGTGTCACCAAAGTTACCCTCTGGCAAAGAGACGAATGGTTGGTAGGTCTTCTCACCCACGGTAATTCCGGAGATAGCATTGTTATCGCCAGCCCAACGTTGGATGGTCACCTATCCCTCTGGCGACTGCTAGCTGACAGATCCACGCCAATCACAGCCGACCCGCTGGCCAACCTAACCCTTAAAACCTATCTTAAACACCTATCGTAAATTACCCTCACTTCGCTCTGGTCAGGAAGGGACTTCCATCTGATTTCTGGTAATGTTTTGATGGCCTTAAGCTGATAACTGTGTAACTACCTAGCATATAATGGCCTGGGTTTAGCGCAATTTGATATGGGCTAAACCCAGGCCATTATTTTAAGCTATTTTAGCCTTCTAAGCTATTATTGTCTCTACGGTTACCGTGGGCAAAACATCTAAGTGGTGGCAACCTAGTTGCTCACGACAGTAGATAGCCCGCGGTGTCCACAGTAGAGCCCAGCAACGTTTAACATACTGTACCAATTGTTCGGAACCGCTGATGTTCAGGTATGGATCATGCTCCTCACTTAGCCTATCTGCTTCTGGTCCAGGTGAAGTTATCACAACATTGCTATGCATTCTCACCGACGAGTTTGCCCCATTGGTACGTGATACTAAACCTTGATAAGTATCAATAATTTCCTGGGCAATATGTTCCGGCACTTTGCTTCTCATAATAAGCTGGCGGATTGCAGCGCTCCGTCCCCATAGATCGTTTGCACTATCTGTGTTTGCTCCTGCTAATAAGCTTCTTATTTCTCCAAATAAGCCATTGCTACTTAGAAACTCTAAATACACACGAGGTTCAATAGAAAATCCCGATATTTCTAGCTGTTCACCCTCTGTTACTGTTGCTCCCTTACAAACATTGACTTCACTGGGCTCACATCTGTTCTCATTCTCTACCCAGTTCACATAGCGAAGCTTGTTCATAAATAACCCTTCTCTCTATGTAGTGCATTATCATTATACCATACTTTACAGTGAGTATGACTCATTTTATGCTCTTTTTTAATAAATGTTATATACTATTACCTTATTTGTAGCTCCACTATGAGTTTTTTTACTAAAGTAGAGCCAAATTCACCATTGATCTCGCAGCCTGCCAGCCAAAATAGAAAGCGAAGCCCAGTAAGACAACACCGCAAACTCGGTTTATCATGGCCAGAACCCTGGGATTCACAAAACGACGACCATATGATAAAAGAAGAGAAAGGAAAAATCCCCACCCCAAAATTCCGATAATTACGCCCACATAAACAGGTATAAACTGAATCCGATAGCCCTTCTGAATAGATAATCCAGCACTGGCAAACACAGCCGTACCTACAGAACTCCACAAAACAAAACCCATAGGATTGGTAACGCAAAGATAAAGGCCACTAAAATAGGCAGCTCTGGGATTACCTGCATCCTTGACATCGGTCAAATCAACTTCTATTGTCTTGACATGGCCTACACTACTTAACCCCAGGCGGACAAGAAAAAACGTCCCTACCAACCATAAGCCCGTTTTAATTACCGGATAGCGAAAGATAATCGGAGCCAAACCAAAAGCTACTAAGGAGAAATATAAGGTATCCCCGGTCACCGCCCCTAACGACACCGAAAAAGCCGGCCAAAACCCACTAGCTAAACCCTGGCGGATCTGTTGAATGGCTACCGGTCCTAACGGAGCTGCAATGGAAATGCCCAACAGCAAACCACTCACAAATAAGCGCCCCACAGATCCGTAACCTCCTTTCCTACCGGCAGTAGTACCAATAGTGCCTTTTTTCTACCTGTTTACATATTATCACCCAGTTAGCCTCTTGTGGGGTCAATTTGTTAAATTTGCTGAGTCCATTGCTTTTCTTTGTCGGCCCATTTAAAAAAGAGGCCCGGCATTTATGCCAGGCCTCTTGTATGGGTTTTGTAAAAAACGTTAGCTCTTCTCAGTAAGAAAATCCACGGCAAATTGAGCATAAGTGGCTGCCCCTACCTGCAAAGCGCTCTCGTCAATAGTATACCGGGCATGGTGCTCCGGATAACAAGCACCCACAGCCGAATTAGCTATGCCCAGGTAAGCATAGGTGGCAGGTATTTTTTCAGCATAAAAAGCAAAATCTTCGCTGCCCATTTCCGGTGGCTTCGTAGTCAGCGCTTCGTCTCCATATAGTCTCTTGATACTATTTTGAGCCAAAGCTGTTAGTGCTTCATCGTTTATAGTGGAGGGACAACCAAATTGATAATGTAGCTTGGCCGTGGCCCGAAAAGTCGCGGCCGTATTTTCAATAACTCTGCTAATGCTATCCGGTATGTTCTCGCGAATAGCAGGATTAAAGCAGCGACAGGTACCCTCCATGTAGGCTCGTGCCGGCAAAATATTGAACCTATCTCCGGAAACCAGCTTCCCTATACTGATTACCGCTGATTCTAACGGATCTATTTCCCGACTGACAATTGTCTGCAGGTTCATCATTATAGCTGCTGCCACTACAGCTGCGTCCACACCCTGATGCGGTGCCGATCCGTGACCGCCCTTACCCTCAACATGAATAGTAAACATATCGGCCGAAGCCATACGAGGTCCGGGATCCACCGACACCGTACCTGCCGGCGCTGTCCAATCCACATGCATGCCGAAAATGGCATCTACACCCTCCAGCACACCTTCTTCTATAAGCAATTTTGCACCAATAGCCTGTTCTTCTCCTGGCTGGAACACAAACTTAACGGTTCCCGGTATCTCATCTTGTATTTGTGACAGTATCTTGGCCGCACCTAACAGGCATGTTGTATGGGCATCATGACCACAGGCATGCATGATACCGTCATTTACAGAAGCAAACGAAAGACCGGTCTCCTCTTTGATAGGCAGGGCATCAATATCAGCCCTTAACGCCACTACAGGGCCGTCTTTTTTACCTTTTAGTGTTCCCACTACACCTGTTTTAACTTTCCGTTCCACGTCTATGCCCAGTTGCTGCAACTGCTCCACAATGTAGTTGGCGGTGTTGACTTCTTCCATGCTCAGTTCCGGATGTTGGTGAAAGTGCCTTCTTATGGCCACCAGCTCCGGCTGAATGGAAGCAGCCATTGCTCTAATATCCATCTTTGTTCCACTCCTTCAACCATGGGCTAACTTACGGGTTTTATACTTATAACCACTTAACCATTACTCCTGCCAAAACCACGGAAAATACCGTTACACTGGTAAATCCACCAACCAGCATTTTGGGGAGTATTTTGCTCATCAAGAATTCCTTTTCTTCCGGAGTCTCGGCTGCTGCCTTAGCAGCTTCTTCAGTAAGAATATAGGTTCCAGGAAAACCGTACAAACAAGTTAGAGTAACAGCAAACGCCATGCTCCGGCTAAAACCGAACCGCGGCCCAACCAAATAGGCAGTGGTAAACATACCGCCTATACCCAAGGCTACAACTACCAACAACGGACCGACGATCTCAAGCAACATGGAAGGAGTAGCATCAACCAGTCCCGTATAAATAAAAGCCAGCAAAGTTAACATTAACCAGCCAAAAGAACCTGAGCGTTCCAGCGGCTTTCTTTCCAGGAAACCGGTCTCAGCTGCCACTAAACCCATCAAAAGACAAACAATATGCGGAGAAAGTTTTCCTTGAGTCAAATCAGATATGGTTACACCAACAAAAGCTACCAGACCCATCTTTGCCAATAAAACAAACGTGGTCTGATACTGGGGCGGTGTTTCCGGGAAAATCCTCCAGCTGACTTCATCTTGAGGAGCTTCTCCTTGATCGTTGCTGGCTTCAGTTATTTCTTCGTTACCCTGACGATAGGAATTAAGCAGGCGCTTGCTCTCTTTGCGCAAGCACATGGCTGTAAGGGGATAACCAAAGAAGTCCTGCAGTACACAAAGCACTAATACCAACACACTGATCGCAGTAAGGCCCTGTGCTTTGGCTGCCTCCGACATGATAATAGCCGCCACTACTCCGCCGGCCAGAGTCGGAGCACCGGCAACAGCAGTTTCATGACCGATTAACGGCGAACCTATTAGCATTACTAATATACTCATGCCGATTAGGCCTATAATAACAATAACTACTGTTCTCCATTGGGCCGCCATCTCCCGTATACTTACTAGCGTGCCCATATGAACCAAAAGTAAATATAAAGCCACTAATGCCATTGGGGCTCCTAGCCCCGGTATATCAATAATATCCTTCGGGAAGATGGTCCAATACCCTAAGAGAAAAAGGACTGCTGCAACAAAAATAGAAGGAATTCGCGCTTTGCTAATCGTAGATATTATGTCTCCGATGGCAAAAATCAAAGCAATAAATATGAATGCTGTCAACGGGGTCATTGTTTTGCTCCTTTCCTACTACACCTGCTGTAATGCGTTTCGACTTAAGATTGAAAGCTTTTGTTTTCACATCCTTTCGTTATTTACGGCCTTAAAGTAAATATATACATGCAATTATCATGCCATTTATGCAGTAGACCCGGTTTTCACATGCTTAGAACGCAATTATATGCCTTATATAACCTGTGCTCAATACCTCTCTCACGCCTTAGCCAGCTGAAGCTCGTCAACCCTTGAGCCCTTGATTAATAAACCCGCAACACTATCTTAAAACCTGTGCTAACATTGACAATTCCAGCAGTGACTACCCGAGGCAGCAGCTTAGTTTAATGCGATTATGGTTTAATATAATTCATTTTTGCATTAATACCGGTTTGGCGCGTCATTGCCTTTCCTGCCAATTTCTGCACCTTTTACTACAAACAAGGAAACCCCCCAAAGGCTAACCTAGGGGGTAGTAAAATCAGGTTTTGGTTTACTCATAATAAGATTAATCTAACCTAACCGCTCTTTCACATCACCAAAATACTTGTTTAGCTTTCGAACCGCACTGGATTGACTGATGCCCAGCCTTTCTGCTATAGCGTAAGTGCTTTTCGATTCTTTATAGGCTCTTAGCATCAGCTGCTTCTCCACTGATGCCACTGCCTGTTTAAGCGGCATAATCTCATGAACAAACACTGTTCCCTGGTCAAACGTGCCCTTGGTCAGCAACTTTTCCGGAAGATCCTTAGCTAGTATATCATCTTCTATTGTCATGGCAGCTACCCGCTCCACCATATTCCCTACTTCACGAACATTTCCGGGCCAATCATAGCCTATTAGCAAATCCATTGCTTCCTTGGTAATTCTTTTTTCGGTTCTATACTTTTTATTAAAGCGACTAAGAAAATGCATTACCAAAGGATATATATCTTCTTTTCTTTCTCTCAGGGGAGGAATTTCCACCGGGATCACATTGATACGATAATAAAGATCGTCTCTAAATTTCTTCTGTTTCACAAGTTTTGCCAGATCATCGTTTGTAGCCGACATGATTCGAACATCCAATCTAATCTGGGAGGTTCCCCCTACCCGAACCAACCTTTGGCTTTGAATCACCCGTAAAAGTTTTGCTTGTAGATTCAACGGTAGTTCTGCTATCTCATCAAAAAATACAGTTCCCCCATTCGCCAGTTCCAGCAAACCTTTCTTTCCTTGCTTTCTGGCCCCGGTAAAAGCGCCACCTTCATAGCCAAACAGTTCAGATTCTAACAGCTGCTCCGGAATAGCACTGCAATTTATGGGAACAAAAGCCTGTCCATTACGATAGCTATGATTGTGTATATACCGCGCTACAACTTCTTTACCCACACCCGACTCTCCTAAAATAAGGACTGCCGAATCAACCCGGGCTATGCGTTCAGCAATTGACAGGATTTCCTTCATCTTGGTACTACAAGATATCGGTTTTTCTTCCTCGCACTCCAAACTAATATAACTAAGATCGCTCAATGCCTTCGACGCTGCTTTGGTTTCGCTCTCCAGTTCCAATCCTGCTGTTAACAGCTCGGTAATATCCCGGGAGTTGTACACAATAAACACAACTTTTCCCTTGGCATCAAAGACAGGGTTACCAGTAACTATAATTTTTCTGCCGGTTCGGGTTTCTTGTATTATGGTAACTCGCTTTTTCTCTTTAAGAACAAGCGGCGTCACGCTGGGAGTAAAGACACCTTCTTGTTCCAGTTCATTAACCCTTTTCCCAATAAGCTGCGCTGCAGGGATATCATACAGCCTTTCACAGGCCGAATTAACTAACAAGACAACACCTTGACTATCAGTAACAAATATCTCATCAAAGGAGGAATCGAATATTTTTCTCAGTGAATTTTCATCTATCGTACTCATACATCCGCCCCCTGCAAGACTTATTGAGCCCCCGACTCCATCTTGACTCCACCTTGTACGCCTAATGTTCGACTATATTCGCCTTCCTTAGACAAAATCCCTGCTTCCTGTTATTAACAGACGTGCATTTCGCTAATCCTAGTTAGTATATAATAGAGTTGGGGTGAAATTTGTGTTCAAAGACAGGCACCATGCCGGAGTACAGCTTACCACTGAACTCACCCACTACTGCAATTGCAGCAATTGTATTGTTTTTGGCATCCCCAGAGGCGGAGTGGTAGTGGCAGCAGAAGTGGCAATTGGCCTCAACCTACCGTTGGACCTAATTGTAACTAAGAAAATCGGAGCCCCTTTCAACCCAGAGTTAGCCATCGGCTCTGTGGATCCTAACGGCAAAGCAACAGTGGACAAAAGGGCCAAGGAAATGTTAAACATTTCTCCTCGATATTTGCAAACAACTGTGCCAACTATTACCGCGGAAATCAAAAGACAGCTAGAGCTATACCGTGGACATACTGATTATTCAAAGCTAACACAACAAACAGCCCTAATTGTAGATGATGGAATTGCTACCGGTCAAACAGTAATCGCAGCCGTTCAGTTCTTAAAAACTTTAGATGCGGAACGTATAGTCGTGGCCACACCTGTTATTGCCCCGGCAACACTGAACAGACTATGTGAAATAGCTGATGAGGTGAGATACGTCCTGTGCCAAGAACAATTCTCCGCTGTTGGGCAATTCTATCAGGATTTCTCTCCTGTAAACGATAATGAAGTTCTCCGTACGTTACAGAGTATTAAATAACAAGATATCAAAGTGTACCCCTAACCAAAAACCCTGGTATGTCCTCTAGGATCGGGCTGCCCAAGCCTGATCTTTTTTATGACTTATAAAATTGAGCAGGAAGTCCAACCTAAGAAAGCGAATACACGAATGCGAACGATACTAACAAGCAGGAGGTTTGAAATGGCTATAAAGATAGTAACCGACAGTACATCCGATATCGATAGAGAAATTCAACAGAAACTGGACATTACCATTATTCCTCTAACTGTACACTTCCCTGATGAATCTTTTGTGGAAGGTCACATTTCATTAGAATACTTCTACTCCAAACTTGAGAAAAGCCCCGTGATCCCCACCTCTTCCCAGCCCTCGTCGGGAGATATTCAGGTTGTGTTTGAACGTTTGATAGCCCAGGGGCACGATATCATCGCCATTTTTCTCTCCTCCAAAATCAGCGGTACTTACGAGAATGCCCTCAGTGCCAGGGAAACAATCCTTAAACAATACCCCGACGCAAAGATAGAAATTATTGATTCCTTAAACACGGCTATGGCGCTTGGCTACCCAGTAATAGAAATAGCTAGAGAAGCACAAGCAGGCAGGCCATTTGAAGAACTAACCCAATACGCCAGACAACTGATTGATCGAATGCGCTTTTACTTTGTTCCCGCTACCCTGGAATACCTAAGAAAAGGCGGCCGTATCGGCAGTGCTGCCGCCCTAGTGGGTTCCATTCTGGATCTAAAGCCTGTATTGTACTACGCTAATGGACTCACAGCAGTGGCTAAAAAGGTGCGCAGCATGCGCGGTGCCGTAAAGCATATGCTGCGCATCCTGGAAGCTGATTGCCAAAAGCACGGACTTCAGGCGGTAATTGTTCAGCATATTAATAGTTTAAGCAAAGCCAAAGAATTAGCCCAAACCATTAAAGATAAGTATAACATGGCAGTTTCTATTGTAGCCGTGGGTCCGGTGGTCGGCCTCCATGTTGGTCCGGGCACACTCGGAATTATGTACTGCCTGGCTCGTAGCTCACAAAAGATAACTTAATAAAGCCAAAGAAAGTCTGGCGTTGCGCCAGACTTTCTTTAACATTTTAGTCCTGTTTATTATTGTTAACGTAACGTAAACGTGGTAACTATTTACCGGCTGCAGCACTTTCACCTGCTATCCGGCCAAACACCAAGCACTCAATCAAAGCGTTCCTCTGGTCAGCTCCCTGGATATCGCCTGTTACTTCGCCGGCAGCATATAGGCCAGGGATGACTTCGCCGGACTCATCCAATACCTGGGCCGTGGTATTGATAGCCACTCCACCGGTAGTGCTGTGAATATAGGGCTCAATAACAATTGCATACAGTGTGTCGTCAGCCTTTTCCCCGAGAGTCTGTTCGAGGCCCTGGGCATCTATCTCCAGCTCCTGGGCTATGGCAGCTATGTCACCCTCGTGCAACGCGCCTCCGCCTTCTATTCTCTCTAATGAATCTTCGCCCACAACATCTACTACCTGCTGGTTAAAAACCAGGTAAGCAGTATGCCCTGGTTGGGCCAGTATCTTAGCCGCTAAATCCCTTCCTTGTTCATCTCCGGCTAAAAACTCTTGACCCTGCTTGTTGACAAGGAGCCCACCGGCCTCGAATATCTTCTCTGGTGCCGATGTCCAAGAAGCTCTCCCCACCTTAACTCCCAGTGGAACAATTCTCGCCAATTCCATGTCCACCAATTGTACGCCAATTTCTCGAGCCATAATAATACCGTCACCGGTAGTAACATTCTCCGGGTTATTGGTTTTGATTCCAGTAAGCTCAGGGGCAAATTCCTTGATTAGGTCTTGGTTCCAGGCAAAGCCGCCTGTCGCCAGTACCACGCCTTTACTCGCCTTATATGTTATCTCTTCATCGTCTTTCTCTGCTATAACACCGGTTACTTTGCCATCTTCCACAATTAGTTTCGTGGCCTTAGTATTTAATTCTATCTTTATGTCTTCTCCCTCAGCAGTTTCAGTTAGGCCGTCGGCCAATCCTGCGCCGCCGCCTTCAACCCAGTAAACTCGTGGATACGTGGTCATATAAGATACCACTTCATCTTTTAGTTCGATCCCTTTAGTACGAACCCAATCCACAGCATCCTTAGCATTATCGGTAACAATCCTTACCAACTCTGGGTTGTTTTTATTTTCCCCTATATTCATCATGTCCTGAAAGTGGACTTCAGGTGAGTCTTCTGTAATACCATGTTTCAGTTGAAGATCCACCCCGGCAGCACAAAGCCCACCGCCGGCATATCGGGTTGTTCCGCCTGTCAAAGGCATCTTCTCCAGAACAACTACCTCGGCCCCTTGGTCCTGAGCTGCTAGTGCAGCTGATAAACCGGCAGCACCAGAACCAATCACCACTACATCCGTCTCCACCACATTTGCAGACTCTTCAGAAGCAGGCCCGTTTGTAGTAGCGCATCCTGCTACAGCCAAAGCAATTAGAACTGCGACAGTAACTAGTATTCGGTAATTTCTTGTCAACTTTAATCACCTCATTACAATTGTATGACACAAAGTTCCTCCGGGGCAAACCATTTGTTACCTAATAAACAATGTTTAGCCTTGAATTAATCATTCGGGAGTTTAACAGCCCAACCGACAACAAAGATTTACAAACCCTTGTAGCACAATGCTCCAAGGGCACCCGAATGATTAATTCAAGGCTAAACATTGTTTATTAGGTAACAAATGGTTTGCCCCGGAGGAACTTTGTGTCATACAATTGTAATGAGGTGATTAAAGTT
>DUNI01000227.1 GCA_012839445.1 Bacillota bacterium | reverse complement strand
GAAACAGCGGGTGAGCATCCGGGTATTTGGTAACGGCCAAATCAAAGGTGTCAAACACGAGCCGGTTATTGTTGTGGCGACCCATGGCAAAAGAGACAATACCTTTGTCTTTAAGATCAAGGATTGCGCTCAGGTACAATTTCTCATTATTTCCGTACTTGAATTCTGTGACGTCGGTTAGCCATTTCTCGTTAAGGTTTTTAGCCGTGAAATCACGGTTTAAAATATTTTCTGCCGTAACTTCCGGGGTAGAGCGCTGATATTGCGGACGCTTCCTACGGATGACAGCTTTCAAGCCTACCAGTTGGGTAAGACGGTATATGCGCTTGTAGTTGTAGCTGGTCCTGTATCGGGCGTTTAGTTCATCTGCTAGTCGCCTGTATCCATATATCCCGTTGAATTCAGCATAGAGGTAACCAAGCTTGTGCAGCAGATCTTCGTTCTCAAGCTCACGAGCACTCTTTTCGCGGTGAAGCCATTTATAATAGGAAGACCTGTTTAAGTCTAATATTCTACAAATATTTGCTATCGGGTATGCTTCTTTTTCGTGCAGCTCCTTTACAGTTAGGTAGAGTCCTTCCTGCCGGACGCCGCTTAGCCCCGCCTCCTTTCGATTTCTTGGACTTTTTTTAACACGGCAATCTCCATTTCTTTTTGTTTATTCTCGGCTTTAAGCATTTTGTTCTCTGCCCGCAAACGCTCAATTTCGGTCATTTCCTCCAATGGCTTGCGTTTTCCACGCCTGTCGATAAGGCCGTTTACGCCCTTTTCTTGATACTTGCGTACCCAGCTATATATCTGCTGGTACGATACCCCATACTTCTCGACTGTTGCACCATAGTCCTTGCCATTGGCTATACAGTAGCCGACAATTTCAATTCGTTCTTCTAACGTGGTTGACCGTCCTTTGGTCATATAGATACCCCTCCCCCGGCCCCCGGTTGCTCGAAGATCTTTATGACCATTATAATCCATTATCCAATGCCGGAGTTGTGTTTTACTACGGATTCTATACCTCTTACATATCTTCAATTGGCTTCCTTCGCCTCGAAGGTACGCCTCTACTGCTGCGGTTTTAAGTTCCACACTGTATCTGTTGTTTGTCTGTTGGGGTGCTAATCCAGATGGACCCATGGCTTCATAGTTGGCTATCCATTGCTCCAAGCTTGATGCAGCTACCCCATATTCACGCGCTATGCTTTCCTGGCTTCCTTCTCCTCGTTTATATTTCTCTACAGCTTCAATTTTCTTGTTGTAACTGATACCTTTTCTTCCCATGAAAAACTCCCCTTTGCGTAGTCCTGAATTTTTGTTATTTCAGGTGTCTACTCAAAGGGGAGCATATCAGCCGGTTTAACCGCCCCTACCGTTATGTTTACTTGGGGACGGCGTAATTTGATCTAATCCAGCAAATTGCAAAACTGTTCTACACTTATTCCTGCAGTTCTGATGAGTCCACGGAGTGTTCCCCTATCTAGTTCTTTGTGGTTCGGAACAGACAGTGTAACCTGGCTGCCTTCTTTCACCAGTATAATATGACTGCCCCTCCTACGAACTTCAACCCAATGGGCCTTACGAAAAGCTTTTACGGCTTTCGCTCCAGAAATAATCGGTAAAGCTGGCATTGGGCTATACCTGTACTTCTACGAATTCTGGAAGAGCGTAGCCCCGATCTCTACGAACTTCCCAGCATAATTCAATGGCTTCCTTGATATTGCTTAGCGCTTCTTCTCTTGTCTTTCCCTGGCTTATACAGCCCGGCAAAGCAGGGCAATCGGCAATAAAATAGCCATCTTCCCCGGACGAAATAAAAACCATTGTTGTTTTTACCTTTTTTATTTCCGCCACCTCCCCAGAGGGATGTATATGAGTAGTGCCGTTGATATTATATTGTTGAGTTATGTTAACGGTTATTCCACTTGTTGCCTCACTAAGCCGATAAAGCGGATCACTTAGTCCCAAGTTACTCATTACTCGATTCATTATATCACCTCCGATAGTGTAAAATACCTCTATTCTTCCATTACGCTCACTTTTTCTTGAAGCC
The DNA here is from genome assembly GCA_012839445.1 of Bacillota bacterium. Classification (GTDB taxonomy): domain Bacteria; phylum Bacillota; class DTU030; order DUMP01; family DUMP01; genus DUNI01. Next base: position 631 of record DUNI01000227.1, on the reverse strand, counting down.
ATTTAATTATACCGGGTACTACGGCAATAGGCATAACCACACCCATATGCTGAATGCGACGAATTCTAGTTTCGTTTTCCATGCTACTTGGCAACCGTTCTTCTTTAACTTGAGTACCCTCTACTTCAGGATATATAAGTCGGATTTCTTGAACGGACTCAGCAATATCTTCACAAATGTCAAACTCAAGTTCTCCATGACTGTTTACGCCGCCCCAAAAACTATTAGCATGGACACGGCGATAAGATGTGTCCCGTTCAAACCTTATTTTAACAATCTTTTCTCCACTCATAGCGCTTTTCCTCCTTAAATTGTTGTCTAGCCACATAATTAACTTTTTCATTTCCCCAGCGCCACTTCCCGGACCATCATATCCGCCTGGTGTTCTAGGATCTCGTATTGCATGTCCACTCCAAGGACGTAACCCAATTTAGGCATATCTTCAGCGATGTGCTTTAATTTGCGAAACAGGACTTGCTTTTGGCTTCGGGATTTCGGCCATGGCTGGTGATGCTAGTGTTCTTGCTGGCAACGGTAAACCATGGCCAGGATCTCTGGGCCCAGTTTGCATTCATATGTATGTATATCGTAGCTGTGCATAAGTTCGTCAAAATACTCGTAATGAGTAGGG
>DUNI01000226.1 GCA_012839445.1 Bacillota bacterium | reverse complement strand
TAGGTATCCGTACCCGGGAAACAATTGCTTCTGTAACCGGCCAGACAAAAAAGCTATCCGGTCCCCAAGGCATCACTTTGTCTGGCCGGTTACAGAAGCAATTGTTTCCCGGGTACGGATACCTACTCGTGATTCAGGCAGTTCCAAAGCAGCGGCCAGGGCTTGGGGGAGGTTTGGGGTTAGACTCCCTCCACCCACCAGAAGAACAGCGTCGGGGGGCCCACCGTTTAAAGATAGGATCTCAGTTGCAATTTCGGCTGCCACTTTTCGGATAGCCGGTTGCAAAGAAGAGATTATGTCGGCGCTGGACAATTGCTGTTCCTGTCCTAAAATATCAGTGAAGATTACATGATCGGTATAACTCAATTGCCGTTTCACTGTTTCTCCAGTGTCAAAATCGAGCAAATACTGTCTGCATAAAGTGTCAGTGATCTCATCGCCGGCTACCGGTGCCATGGCGTAGGCGAAGACACGTCCGCGCCGTACCAAAGCAATATCGGCGGTACCGGCACCGATGTCAACCAAAGCTAAATTAAGTTGACGCATGCCGCTGGGGACACAAATTTCCAAAGCTGCAATAGGTTCTAATGTGAGACTGGCCGGTTCCAAACCTGCTTTCTGTAGTACCGCAAAGAGCCCGGTTACCACTACTCGAGGCAAAAAGGTGGCAATAAGTTCCACACCGATATTCTGGCCTACTTGACCTACCAGCTCCGAAATGGGGTGTCCTTCTAAAAGATATTGACTGATGCTGTAACCAACACAGAAGAACCCAGCTGCCGTTTCGCCTTCTTGTTGGGTCAATGCTGTTTGGGCGTGGCGCAAAGCTTCCAGCTCCAGTGCTCGTACTTCAGCAGTAGTAACTTCCGATAGCCCAGCCCGCTCACGCTGAGCTTGGCCGGTGGCCATCTTTAGTGTTCGGCCCGCTGCTGCCACAGCCGCTCGAGGAAATATTTTCTTCCGGCGACGTTCCAAAATAGTCTTTACCTTAGAAACGCCTTGGGCCACGGCGGCCACATTATGCACTTGACCGTCGTACATGGCTCTTTCTTTGTGCTCATACAGCTCCGCTGCTCTGATATGGTAGCCGCGCGCGGATTTTTGCAGCACAACGCCCATAATGGTTCGAGTACCAATGTCTAAAGCTAAAATTTCCTGTAGCTCCTGTGATGGCATACTTAGCATCACCTCGTGGCTACACATTTCGCTACTATGTTTAAAGTTTCCTGCCTCTAACAGGGAAGGAAGTAAGCATAAGATGTAGAATTCATATAACACAAGCCTGTTTCCCGTAAGGAAAATAGGGGGTGGCGTTATGACACAGGGGCTTGCGCTTGGCTTTGAGCGGCATAGTTTGTATCGCATACATAGAATAGACCACCTTATACGCCAGTCGGCCTATCCTAACGTGCCTAAGCTGAGCCGTTGGCTAGAAGTGAGCACACGCACTGTCGAACGCGATATTGAGTTTCTACGGGATTCGTTAGGTGCACCGCTAAAATACGATGCCAAACGGCGGGGCTATTATTACACCCGCTTAGATTTTTCCTTGCCCAATGTGAAACTTACCGCCGGGGAGCTAATAACGCTCTATCTGGGCCAAAAGCTACTGGCACAATACAAAGGGACCTCTTTTGAAGCAAACATCATCCACGCCTTTACCAAAATCAGAACGTTTCTACCTGAAGAAGTGGGTATTGACTTTGATGATTTAGACGAATTCCTATCGTTTGATATAACACCCCTGCGTGGCGAAGAGCAACAAGTGGCACGTATTTTTCAGCAACTTACAGAAGCACTTTCAGAAAGAGAGACCGTGAAGATTGAATATTACACTGCCAGCCGAGATGTAGAGACTACCCGGCTGGTGAACCCGTACCATCTGCGTTGTCACAAAGGAGCTTGGTATCTTATCGGCTATTGCCACCGGCGTCAGGAAGTAAGAACATTTGCCTTGGACCGTATCCGTAGTCTAAAGCACACCCGGCGCAAGTTTAAGATACAATCCGACTTTTCATTAGAAGAATACCTTGGCAGTAGCCTAGGGATAGAACGAGGCCGGAAACTACATGAGGTTGTTATTCGGTTCGATGCCCAGGTTGCGCGGTGGGTAAAGGAACGAGAATGGCATTCTAGCCAGGAAATTGTTGCCGAAGAAGATGGATCGCTATTGTTTAAGGCAGCTCTTAGCGGGCTTGGTGAGGTAAAACGGTGGGTGTTGGGGTATGGTATCCATGCCGAGGTGTTATCGCCGCTTCAGCTCAGAGAAGAAATAGCCAAAGAAGCTGCTGCATTAGCAGCGCGGTATCAAAAACCGGAATTAACCTGAAGGATTTTAGCGCAGAATGTGGAAATGAACAAACAAGAAAGCAAGAACAGGACAATAGCACAACAAGCGACAACAAATAAGGAGGTTATACCGGTGGTTCTATCTGATTTAGATGTGTTTATCAACCTCTACCGGGATGGCGACAAGTTTTTCGATATTCTAAAGGCCGTCATCCGTGAATGGCGTCAGTCGCCTTGGCCTCATGAACAAGAACGGGCCAGTTATGCCGAGGAATTGTTCAGCCAGAGTCTAGAAACGTACAAAGAGTATCTTAACGATGCTCATGAACAAGTAGAGAGCGGCTTTTCTACTCCTACTGACCGCAAAATCCTAAAACAAATGGAAGAACGATATGCCTACTGGGATAATAAGCTAAAAGAACTCACAGGGAAGAAGGAGACCATTTGTTAAGTAGATCACTACTGTTTTGACCAACCCCTGGCTCAAAAGCCACAGGGCGTAAAATCAAAAGAGGCGATGGCAATGCATGTCGATTGGACAAAAGTAATCGCCGACGTGGGCGGATTTTTCCGTGGCGCTTTCGATTTCAGGGAGCGGGCTACCTCTGTCGTACGCAAGGAAGCATATGAAGAGAACGACATTTTTATGCTGTTGTGCTTTGCGGACTTAATTGGCATTCCAGTACCTACGTCCTACTACAGCTTAGAGTTGCTCCCTTACTTAGCAGATGAACTTACTGGCTGGGAAAAGAGAATCGTAGAAAGAAAAAGTGTGCTGGCCGAGAAGTTCGGCAAGCACGATTGGTGTTGCTGAACTCATTGACCAGAGGAGGTTGCTTAGGCTACCCCTCTGGTTTCTATTATCAAGGGGGCCTTTATAGTGACAATTTCGCTGTGGGACAAAAAAGCCATCTTCTTCGGCGGTAAGGGCGGAGTAGGCAAAACCACCTGTGCAGCTAGCTTTAGCCTATTGGCGGCTCAGCGGGGGATTCGCACCTTGGTGGTTTCCACTGATCCGGCTCATAGTTTGGCTGACATTTTTGCCACTACCATCAACGAAGAGGGACAACTGGCACCAAACCTGTGGGGGTACGAAATTAACCCCCAAAAAGAAGGCGCTCGCTATATGGAGCGGATCAAGACCCAACTACAGAATGTGGTCAGTCCTATAATTATGGAAGAAATCCAGCGTCAGGTAGAGGCGGCCTACAGTGCTCCCGGTTCAGAGGAAGCAGCTATCTTTGATAAGTTTATCGACTTGCTAGAGCGCATAGAGACCGAATTTGATTTAGTAGTGTTCGACACCGCGCCTACCGGCCATACCTTGCGGCTGTTGTCATTACCGGAGCTACTGGCGGCCTGGATCGAACACCTTATAGCCCAGCGGGAAAAAGCAAACCGACTTATGTCCATGGCGGCAGTGGGGTCGCGCGAGCTAAAGAAAAAGACCGACAAGCCGGATCCCGTGCTCGCCACCTTAGAGCGTCGAGAAAAACGTTTTCGTCGTACTCGTGATTTTATTGTAGATGATCAAGCAGCCAGTTTCATCTTCGTCATCAACGCCGAAAAGCTGCCCATACTAGAAACTAAAAAGGCTATCGGCATATTAGATAAATACCATATTCCAGTGGGTGGAATCATTGTAAATCGTCTTCTCCCACCGGGCGAAGGAGGTTCATTCTGGGCCCGTCGCCGGGAACTGGAGAGACAATACATGATTGAGATCGAGCAGGAATTTGGTTCCATGATACTGGCTAAACTTCCACTTCTGCCCGACGATATATACGGACGAGAGGCGCTGGATAAAGTAGTACAAGAGCTGGCAAAGCAAATAACAGACTGAAACACAGGGCCGTTTTAAGACTTCAGTACCATTTTGGCAATGCTTGCAGATTAGAAGTGAATAGCCAAGCAGACAAAGCGAGTGGCTACCGCTAGTTAGCAAAGGCTGCTCGCTTTTATTTTGGCAGCGTTTTTACATTAACCGACAGGTAATTTTAAGGAAATGTAGAAGATTGCTAAGGAGATGATTGGGGAATAAGACCATAGGAGTTTTATATGTAATGAAAAAGAGTGTAAAGATAAAACTCATCTTGATATTGGTTGCTTTTGGTGTATGCTTCTTTATAGGTCGTTCCTGTCTGAAAGCACCGGCTAAACTAGGCATTAAGTGGGAGGCGGCTGCTGGCGGGCGCCAAGAAGAGCGCTGCCTTAGTTTTATCGAAACGGCCTTGAGTTCAAAGAACGGGATTTTTACCAACTTCCTGGATGATGGGGAAATAAGAGCATGGGCAACCGGGCATCAGGTGTTGTCAGAATCCGAAGGCCTGATGATGCTTTATGCAGTTCAGTCGGGGGATAAGAGACTATTTGATAGGCATCTGAAGATAGTAAAAAGCATGCTATTAGATGATGGTGTTATAGCCTGGCGGGTAGGAAAAGAAGGAGAACTTATTACCAAGGCGTCAGCTTTCATCGATGATATTAGGATCATACGTGCTCTCTTTTTTGCTTATGATCGCTGGGGAGACAACGAATATATAACAACACTGGAAGAGCTGATACATAAGACCAAAAAGCATGAACTCACCACCGCCGGTCCGATAGATTACTATGATGCCGAAACAAAAATGGCTGCAACCACTATAAACCTGTCTTATATTGATTTATACACGATGAACCTAATGGCCCGGACCGATGATGATTGGAACAAGGCTGTTAACCAAGGTGTGGAGCTAATAAAGGGTGGTTTTATTTCCAAGAACGCGCCCTTTTATAGAAAGTACTACGATTACGCATCAAAAAGTTATAGCACTGAAGCTGAGATTAACATTATCGATTATTTGAAGGTATTACTGCATCTGAGCGAAGTAAACTTGGTTCCTAAAGAGGCTATCGAGTGGCTTCGGTACCAAATGGATAACTATGGGGCCTTATATAACAGCTATGATGTTGATTCCGGCAAACCGTGTACCAACTTTGAGTGCAGTGCCAGCTATGCTTTGGGCTGTAGAATAGCAGCAAACACAGGTGACGTTAAGCTATATGAGATCATGAAGGACAAGCTGCTTACGTTTCAAATTGCCAAACAAGAGAGTGTGCTTGCGGGGGCTTTTGGCGATGTAAAAACGAAGGAAGTTTTCTCGTTTGACAATCTACAAGCGTTGCTCGCACTTCAAGGCTCCAAGGTTTACACTATTAGGGATTAGCCCGGGCTTTACCGGCCTAATCGGGGTTCGGAGGGCTTTCATTATGAACAAGACAAATAGAAAAGTAAAAACTTATTTTCTGCTATCAATTATGCTCTTCTTTATTTTGGTATCCCTGTTTTTCTTTAACCCGGATCTGGTAAACCCGAAGAACTATCTACTCATAAGTATCACTTTCTTTTTGGCCATTTTTGCTTTCTCCACGGAATTGGTAATGGCGTTGTTTACCAGCCTGTTTTTGGTGTTTGCTTTCGGGAGCCTTATTTTGTATCAGGCGGTTTTCGCCGGGAATTACGAGCTGGCTTTTACCCGCGATTATTTTTGGTTGTTAGTTTTTCCTGTTACGGCCTATGTTTTTGGCCGGCTGGGTGATTTAATAAAAGGATTATCCACAACTATTGTCGATCTTAATCAAAAAGTAAAAACCCTAGTCCGGGTGGATGATCTTACAGGCTTTAGCAATAAGCAAAAGTTTTATGAGGATCTTTATATCGAAATGAGAAGAGCCAAAAGACACAATTTCGACTTGGTGGCGCTGATGGTTAGGATAATGTACTTTAATGAATTGGTCTCTATTTATGGTACCGATAAAACCGACGATGTCATGCGCCTAATGGTGGAAAACATACAACAGGTGTTACGCTCTGAAGACAAAAAGTATCGTCTGGAAACAGACACCTTTGCTTTTATCTTGCCTAATACCAATAAGGAAGGAGCAGAAATTGTTAAGGAACGCCTGAACCATAAATTAGATCACATTACTTTAACAACAGGTCAGCAGAGAGAAAAGCTGAACTTTAATTTTAAGATAGGCATCCTCCAATATGATAAGACCACCGATGATGTGTTTGAGTTTAGGCAACGGTTGGAACAGGAGCTAGAATACGATGTATAAGCCAAAAACGTTGAAGATCATTGCCGTTGCCATAGTAACAATTTGCATTTTATGCCTGTCGGTATGTCCTGCTTTTGCCCAGGCCGTTAGCGAACATCAGTTGAAAAAGGTCTTGGTAATTTACGACCGAAGGAACTTTTTTGGCTATACCTGCGATGAAGTTACATCAATGGTTCAATTGTTTTATCATTTTAAGGTAACGGTGGATGAGATACCGGCAGCATTTTATCAAAAAGGAACGCTTAGTCATTATGATCGAGTGGTTTATATTGGATTAGCTGACCGTAACCTAGAACCGGCCTTACTGGATGACCTAATTAAATACGACCGGCCAATATTGTTTATCGGCCGCGGTATCGACTGCCTAATAGACCGGAAGTATTCTAATGATATTGTTTTTAAGGGAGAGGCGTCTGGGCCGACAAAGGTCAGTTATCAAGGAAAAGAATTTGCTTTAAGGACTGGGCGCTTTTTTCAAAAAATAAATGTAACCGGTCCGAAAGGGCAGATTCTAAGCAGCCTCGGAGACGGCAGTGGCGTATACCCGTATGTATGTAAAATCTCTAATTTATGGTATGTATCTTGCTTTAGCACCGATGAGGAAGCTTTGTTTTATATAGTGGCCGACATCTTGCATGAATTCTTCGAAGAATATCATACGGACAAGCCCAAGATCTATGTACGGATTGAAGATGTGCATTGTCTAAGGCCTCTTGAACCTCTGTATGAGATAGCCGATTATCTGGCTGAGCACAAGATCCCTTTTATGGTGGCTTTGATCCCGGCTTATTTTGATGGCGAGCGAGACTATATTTACCATCTGAATGAACAGGAGAAATTTGCCCAAGCTGTTAAATACATGCAGGCTGCGGGCGGATCTATTCTTCTTCACGGCTATACCCACCAGATACATAAAAGCATGCCTGGGGAAGGGTTTGAGTTTTGGGACGGGGAAGAGGATTGCCCTCTGGACGCGGATATGGGGCAGTGGGTAGATGAACGCATAAATTCCGGCCTCGATGAATGTATTGCGGCCGGTATATTCCCGTTGGGTTTTGAAGCACCTCACTATGCGGTATCACAAGATGGCTATGTTCAGTTAAAAAAATACTTTTCCACTATCGTTGGCCATCTACAAACATCGGACCAGGGTTTTACCACCACCATATATCCTTATCGCCTTTACAATTCTCCTTTATATAACCATCTTCTTCCTGAGAACTTAGGCTATGTAGACCCTGACGATCCGTTGTATAAACAGCATATTTTTGAGGAGCTGGATAAGGTTTTTATAGTACGAGATTTTACGGCCGGTTTTTTCTTTCACCCTTATCTCGACATATCTATGTTAAAATCGATAATAGAAGAGCTAAAACAACGTGATGTTGAGTTCTTTGATTTGAAACAAGAAGACAATTGGGTTAAGGGAAGAAATCATGAAGTTTACTCTCAAAGCGGTGACATAGAGGTTGCCAATTTAGTGGAACCAGAAGAAATGTCGCCCTTGGTGTCTTTTGTCGGCAAGACAGTTACGTTCCTGGCAATCATTGTTGCTCTTTTATGCCTGAGGCTATTTATTATATTTTTGCAGGCTAGAAAGAGCAGCAAAGAAAATTTGTTTAAGTGAAGTGGATATAAAGTGTTAACAACCATAGATTATCTGTTTTTATATTCGCTATTTGCCATTTGGGCCTTACTCCTCTTTAACGTTCGCTTATCTTTTGCCGGATACAGTTTCTATCTAGAAACCATGGCCAAAAAGATAGACATCATAAGAGGCATTTCAAGTTACCCGAAAGTGTCTATCTTAGTGCCGGCCCACAACGAGGAAAAGGTGATTGAACGATCAATCTTGGCCATGCTGAAATTGGATTATCCGCGAGAGAAGCTGGAGATTATCGTAATAAACGATAATTCCACCGATAGAACCGGAGAAATACTTAGCCGCTTACAGTCAAAATACCCGGACCGAAACATCAAAATCGTTACCACAAATGCCAACAACGGCGGGAAGGGTAAGGCCAATGCTCTTAACATTGGCTTAAGCCATGCCAAAGGGGAGTACATAGTCATCTACGATGCCGATAATACCCCAGAAGTTATGTCTTTGCGGTATTTGGTTTATGAAATCACAAGCTCAGATAACTATGGTGCTGTAATAGGAAAGTTTAGGACTCGCAACAAAAATGCCAGCTTATTAACACGGTTTATAAATATAGAGACGCTGAGTTTTCAGTGGATGATTCAGGGCGGAAGATGGAAGCTTTACCGGCTTTGCCTTTTGCCGGGCACCAATTTTATTGTTAGAAAGAAATTGCTCCAAGAAATCGGCGGCTGGGATACCAAGGCCATAGCCGAAGACACCGAACTTAGCATCCGGATATATCTAAAAGGCTACCAGATAGCCTTTATGCCCAAGGCCGTATCTTGGGAACAAGAACCAGAAACATTAAGAGTATGGCTAAAGCAGAGGACCCGCTGGGTAAAGGGAAACATCTATGTACTAAACAAATATCTTTTTTCTTCCTTGAAGGGTTTTGGACCGATAATAGTTGATCTTATTTATAGATTGGCCGAGTCTTTCTTGTTTTTGTCGGCGGTAATAATATCGGATATTATCTTTGTTTTGGGCTTGTTGGATATTGCCAAGGTTTCATTACCGGGCAACTTTATAGTAATATGGTTGCTGGCCTATATCCTTTTTATCTTGGAGATGAACATAAACTTGGCCATGGAAAAGGGAGAACTCAATCCGGATAATTTCTTTATAATAATGTTAATGTATTTTACCTATTGTCAGTGCTGGCTTGTGGTTTGTGCTACCGGAATCTATTCTTACATAAGAGATGCCGTATTAAAAAGAGATCACGCCTGGTATAAGACCGAGAGATTTTAGGAGAGTGAACATGAGAAATAATACTATTCTGGCGTTCATTTTAATACTTGTGTTTACTGCCAACTTTGCTTTGGCCCAGCCCAGTGAAAGCTTGTCCTATCGAGTTCAGGCAGGCTTTTACAAGAACAACGCTGTTTTGGAGAATAGCTATCGGTTATTAAAACAAAGAGGATTTCCCGTTTACAAGGTAGCTCTAGGAGACGGAGTTCGTTTATACGTAGGCAACTTCAATAATAAAGACCACGCAAACAAAGTGGCAAAACAACTTCAAGACATGGGTTTTGAGACTTTGGTAAGAACCCAAAGAACAACCATACAACAACCGTTGCCAGCGGCTGCAGATCCACCCAAGAAAAACCCAGAGCCAGAGCAAAACCTAGTAAACAATGTTTTCCTTCCCCAAGATGTAACCATTAAGGGGATTTACGGCGGTCACAACGTATTTTTCTTCGTGGATGAACATTGGGTAGCAACAGACAACTGTTATCTTAACTTGATATTCAGCCAAAGCGAGATCAAAAAATATAAGAACTCCACCTTAACGGTACACTTAAATGACGTACCCATAAGGAGCATAACTCTCGCAGACAAAGACAACTACAAAGCCGTGGAAAAAGTCCAGTTGCCGAAGGAGCACATGGTAAAGGGTTATAACTACATTAAGTTCTCTACTTACCATCGTATTACCGATGAGCCTTGCACCGATGACCTAAATCCCGCTAATTGGCTGGTATTTCATAAAGAATCTTATATACATCTGGAATACAAAGAAATTGCCGACCAAGTGGGGCTAAAGGACTATCCGTATCCTTATCTAAAGACTTCTGCCAAAACCCCGGTAAATTGCATTATAGCCGTGCCCGATAACCCCACCTCCAATCAAATAACTGCAGCTACCATCATTGCCACCGATTTTGGCCGTCGGGTGCCCTATAACAACGTAGACGTCAAAGTGATGCCCTACAAAGAGCTGGCAGGAGCAAGAGAAAATACCAATCTAATTGTAATAGGAAGTCCGGCCGATTCAACACAGGCCTTGTTCAAGCCGGTAAGAAGCGACTTGTCACAGCTTGCCGACAAGGCAATGATAAAAGAGACAGTATCACCCAGCGATCAAGCAAAACGCATACTTTATCTAGTGTCGGCCAACGATACCAAACTTATCTCGGCTGCCAAAGCCTTAACACAGGACAACCTTATTTCCCAAATGCAAGGAACCACGCAGTTTATTTGGCAGGATTTTGTTAGTAAAAGTGAATCCAAGAAAGATGAGACCAGGGTAACATTACAGGATTTAGGATACGAGGATACCCTGCTCAGGGGCATATTCTTTCAACAGGCTACTTTTGGTGTCCACATCCCCCAAAACTATCGCTTAAGAGAAGAATCTTTCCTACAGCTGCCCCTACGTTACTCCAAAGCCTTGGATTTTAGTAAATCGTCTGTGTCCGTTTACCTAAACAACATACCTATCACCGATAAATTGCTGAACGAAGAGCAAGCGGAAAATGACGAACTTAAAGTAAACATACCAAAGGAATTTTGGGGAGAAGATTTCTTAGAACTAAAACTGGTCTTTTACCTAGAACCGCACGGGTTCGATTGCACAAATTGGCGCCATGGAGACATATGGGCCTTAATATCCAAAGATGCCAGCTTCAATATTCCCCAGGAAATAGTTAGGGATAGGTATTTTCAACATTACCCGGGGCTTTTCATAAAAGACGGTACCCCCGACGATGTGTTGCTGGTTCTTCCGGACCAACCAAACGGCCACTACTTGACCATGGCAGCAAACATAATGGCCTTCATTGGTCACAACCTCGAAAGAGTCGATAACATAAAGGTTGTAACAAGCTCAGAATTTCAAAAGGCCGGTAAACAAAAGAACATCATAATGCTAGGAACTCCGCAACATAACAACGCCATTAAACTTGTAAATGACAACTTACACATTAGCTTTAATAAAACTTGGGATCAATTTGAACCCAATGACAAAATCTCTCTAATTCCGGATTACAACCAAAATGTGTCGTCGATACAATTACTACGTTCTCCTTTTGACATTCAAAAACACCTAATGGTAGTGACAGCTACCGGGGAAAAGAACCTAACTGCAGCCGGAAACTATCTAAAAGACCTAGAGTTTAATACCAGACTTGTTGGAGACGGAGTGGTTATCGACAATGACGGCCATATCCAGGAAGCATATTTCACAGAACCAAAAGATACCGAGGTAGAAAGCCAAGCACCAAGACCCCGGCACCTTTCCGCCAAGTGGCAAGACAACCCGCAGTTTATTATGTATGTAGTATTTTTTGTCATGCTTATCCTGACCGGAATTTATGGAGTGATAGTAGTAACAAGAGGGAAGTAACACCGGGTTAAACAGTGAT
>DUNI01000225.1 GCA_012839445.1 Bacillota bacterium | reverse complement strand
GTGGCCGGCAAATTGTTGCCGGCTCATTTTTTGTGGGCTGGTATGGTCCTAGGCATTCAGGGAAAAATAAAAACTGGCAGAGTGCCTTATGGATAAAAATTCATAAAGGAATAAAGACAAAGACGAAAAGACAGCCCTGGAGGACTGTCTTTTCAGTGTAGTTTTAATGAATAGCTGACGATGGTGTCTTGATTAGATATTCATTGCTTTCTCATAGGCTTTCCATACAGCGCCCATGACATTCTCGGGCTCTACGGCGTCACCAATAAGGTGCACGTTGTCGCCCTTGATTTTGTTATAAAGTTCTTTGTTGCTTGTGTAGCCGACAGATACCACGATATGGTCGGCTGGAATCTTGTGCTGCATGGGTTCGCCGAAGCCGACTCCGGGGATGCGGGCAGCTCGTCCGGCAACGTTGGGGTAGTTTTTGATGGTCTCGGTGACATAGGCAACTTGGTCTTCGTATTTGTCGAGCACGGCGTTCTTGATGATTCTGACTTTATAATACTCCATCAATTCTACAAGCATGTTGTAGTTGGCAGCACACAGACCCCAGGCATTTAGAATGGTTTCGGTCTTTTCTACGACGGTAACGGTGCAACCTTTCTTTGCTAGATCATATGCAATCTCGCAGCCGGTCAAGCCACCACCGATAATAACAACATTCTTGTTCTCGATCTTTTTGTCAAGCAATGTGTCAATAGCATAAGACACGTTGGGGCTGTCTAGACCGGGGATATCCAACTTACGTTCGGTAGCGCCGGTAGCTACAAATATTTCATCATAACCGTCTTTGTCGTTTGCAGTAAACTCTGTGTTTAGTTTTACGTTGACCTTCAAATCCGCCAATTGTTTCTTGAACCAGGCCAGGAGGCGTCGATCCTCGTCTTTGAAATCGAAGGACGAAGCGGCAATAAATACACCGCCCAGATCACCGGCCTTTTCATATAGATCGACTTCATGTCCGCGGATGGCCGAGACACGCGCGGCTTCCATGCCAGCAATGCCGCCACCGACCACGGCGATTTTTTTCTTTGTTTTGGCTGGCTTTAGTTCGTAGGCCTTTTCACGGCCTACGGCGGGGTTGACAGCGCAGCAGATGTCCTTCTCGGTGAGGGGCGATTGGAAGATACGGCTGAGGCAACCTTGGTGGCAGCCGATGCAGGGCCGGATATCGTCCTGCTTGCCTTCCATTATTTTTTGGGGTAAATACGGATCGGCAAGCAGTGGGCGTCCCATGCCCATCATGTCAATGTCGCCGTTTGCGATGGCCGCTTCTGCTATATCCGGATTGTAGAACTTACCAGCACAGATAACAGGCACGTCGACAACCTTCTTTATTTCCTTGACGTCTTCAAGGTTGCAGGCTTGGGGCATATATACCGGCGGATGTGACCAATACCAGGCGTCGTAAGTGCCGTTGTCGCAGTTAAGCATGTCGTAACCTGCATCCACGAGCATCTTAGCAACTATACGGCTTTCTTCCAAATCGCGACCGAATTCCACGAAGTCTTCGCCGGGCAGAGCTCCGCGATTGAAATCTTTGGTGTAACTGCGCACACTGTAACGCAGAGAAACAGGATAGTCCTGACCACAGGTCTGTTTGATCGCCTGCACAATTTCGATAGGGAAACGCAGACGGTTTTCCAGGCTTCCGCCATACTCATCTGTGCGATGATTAAAATTGGCAATGGTGAACTGGTCGAGCAGGTATCCCTCGTGTACAGCGTGGATCTCGACGCCATCAATACCTGCTTTCTTTGCATACAGAGCGCCTTTGGCGAAGTTTTCAATGTACTGCTTGATCTCGTCCTTGGTCATTTCACGGCTGTACTTGGTGGGATCCCAGACCATGGGCATTACACTGGGTGCAGGGTCGCCGGGGTGCGGAGAAGAACGGCCGGAGATAGCTGTGATCTGGATGAACACTTTGGCACCGTACTTGTGTATGCCTTCCACAAGATATTTCTGGTTTTCGATATAGGTCTCAGGAGATTTGCAGATGTGAGGGAATCCCAACCAACTGATCGCCGGTACGAGGCCGGTGATAATAAGTCCGGTGCCGCCCTTAGCACGCTCGATATAATAATCCGCGCCATCTTTGGAATAGCTGCCGTCGGGATTCATCATCCTCTTAGAGAAAACACCCATAGGCATCATGGCAAATCGATTCTTGATCTCTACATTGCCGATTTTGATTGGGGAAAACAAATGGGGATACTTCTCGGTCAAGGCAATTCTCCTTTCATGTTCAATAAAATCTTCAGCGAACCCATTCCCTGAACGCATTCGCTGAACTGATTCACCCAGAGTCTATCATACATGTGCCTGATGTGTCAATTAAATATCAATAAAAAAACAACACCCTTCTGCCAATCGGGCGAAGGGTGTTGAGGGTATTACTGCCTCTATTGCTGTATGAGTTTATAATGTTTTAACTGTATCCTGACTTCTTTTAGTCCGGTATCTACCAGATCATAGGCGCCTTTGCGCAGACACCAGTCGTAAATAGTGCCGCGGCTAGATCGGAGTATGGCATCCACTATATTGGTAGATGGTGTGTCCGTCCTATTCACGGCAGCCACGTTTTTCAGCAGAGCTTGATAAAAGTATCTGTTTTTGTCAAACAAATAGGCGTTAGTGGTACTTAGTTGGTTTTTGAAGTAAACGGTGGTAAGCTCTACACCTTTTCTGCAGCAATCTTCAAGTTGGCAGCGAATAAGAAATTCGATCCCGTCTATTCCTGGCTTTATGTCAGCGTTCTCCCACATTTGCCGAAGATCATCGTCGAAAAGCCTATAACCTTCGGCGATAATATTTTCTTTGGAAGCAAAATGATAGTAAAATGCACCAACGGAAACGCCTGCAGCGCTCACTATATCAGTTACTTTGACCAGGTCGTAAGGCCTTGCCATAAAAAGATCAATTGCACATTTATATATTAAATTACGAGTGGCCAGTCGCTGTTGTTCCCGTTGATTCATTTATGCTCCATCCTAACATTGGTAAGTTTTCTAGTTCTATACACGCTCATCCGCCTACACCTTATCAAGCAAATACCGTACTGTCAACTTGAAGCCAGAGTAAGGATCGCGGGTGGTTGTAATTATTGAGCAGGTTGGTTTTAATATATTTGGGCTGATGTTGGAACGTCTGTTACCGCGCGAGCATCTTCTTATACGCTATCAGCTTGTTAATGACCGATAGATATGGCCATTTTGGCCATGTCTTTTTTCGGTGGTAAGTAGGGTGTCGGTGCCAGGGAAGCTTCCGATTGAGAATCCCCACATTTGGCAACGAAAATTGGCCCACTGGCAAAAATCCGATAGGCCTTAATTTTAGTAAAGCTGTTTTGTAGGCCTTCTTTAAAGGCTTTTCCTTTAGCTTTTAAAAAACGTACAATAGCGGATCTGAATAGTATTTAGTATATAATCAGTCCTCAGAATCAAAGACATCATTAAAGTTGGCTGCGGGTTTGTCACCAGCAGCAATGGCATTTGCTTCTTCAAGCATATGGGCAACGGCCATCTTAATGTTTTTACTTTCTACTGCAAACCGCTGAACTAGTTCATCTCCTGAATAGCCTTGAGAAACGAGGTCTTTAAGTATCTCAACGGAAAAATCACTAGGTTCTTTGTAGAGAGGTCGAATTACAACTGTACCGTTCTCAAGTGAGCATTCAACTTGACTTCCAAGCCCTAGATGTTCATAAAACTGAAGAGGTATCGTAATTTGACGCTTCTTTGAAACATTGATGATCTTACGCTCCATAACACCACGCTCCGTAGTCATTGTAGGCATAGATGGCACTTCTTTGTAGTATTACAAAATGACTAACAAGATGTCAATATCTTTGTATCTATACTATCATTATGACCAAGAAACAAAGAAAACTCAACATATAACGAGTAAGATATGAAAGTGAAAAAGGCGCGGTGGCATGCTATGCAAGATCCTCAATAAGGTAAAAATCAGGTATAATAATACCAGTATGTAATCTAGGGAAGATCTTCTGGCTGGAAACGATAATTCTAATGTGATTTTAATGTTTCTTAAACCGTTCTTAAAGTTCCCGCTGCTATAGTGAGACCATATTAAATGGTTAGGGGGCTATTTCGTGGTTACTTTAGAGCAAGTGGAGAAACTGCGCGAGAAAGCTAATATCTCTTATGAGGAAGCTAAGGCAGCGCTGGAAAAAACTAATGGGGACATTCTGGAAGCTATAATCAACCTTGAAAAGGAAAAGCGGATTCCGGCACCTGAGGGCGGAGGATTCTACAGTTCAAAGGGTTCGCAGCAAAACCCTGAGGGTGATTACCGTGAGGGAAAGTCCAAGGGAGAAACTAAGCCACAAGATGATAGTATTTCTTTTGCCGAGTTGGTGGGCCGATTTCTTGGCTGGTGTGGGAGAATAATTGACAGAGGAAACAGGAACAGCTTTGAAGTTAAGAAAGATGGAGCAAAGATAATGACTGTTCCGGTGACGGTATTGGCGGTTCTGCTGATATTTACGTTTTGGATTACGGTTCCTCTGATAATAGTAGGGTTGTTCTTTGGATACAGGTATAGATTTGCCGGTCCTGATTTGGGTAAAGAGAATGTTAATCAGGCTTTGGATTCGGTGGCCAAAGCAGCGGAGAATTTTAAAAGGGAAGTAAAGGATGGTAATGAGAGATCGCATGGGGAAGATCCTAATAATCGAGGATGAAGAAAAGATAGCGCGTTTCGTGGAGTTAGAACTTGAATTTGAAGGTTACGAAGTTGACAAGGCATTTGATGGGAGAAGTGGGTTAGAACTTGCAAAAACCTGCTCCTTCGATCTTGTATTGCTTGATATTATGTTGCCGGGTTTAAATGGGATTGAGGTTCTAAGAAGGATACGGCAATTTTCTGATGTGCCGGTCATACTTCTTACTGCCCGGGATGCGGTTGTAGATAAAGTTACAGGGCTGGACACAGGTGCTGATGATTATATTACTAAGCCTTTTGCGATTGAGGAGTTGCTGGCCCGAATCAGGGCAGCTCTTAGGAACAAGGCCGGTGGTAATGAAATGAAAACACCACCGGTACTTGTTGCCGGAGCTCTGCGCCTTGATCCTATGAAAAGAGAAGTTCGGGTTAATGATAACTTGGTCGATCTAACAAAACGCGAGTTCGATTTACTACAATACCTGTTAGAGAACAAAAACATTGTATTAGATCGGGGGACCTTGCTTGAACGTGTATGGGGCTATAGTTTTTCCGGTGGTACAAATGCAGTAGATGTTTATATTAGATATCTTCGCGCTAAGATCGAGGAACCATTTGAGGTAAAATTAATACATACCGTTCGCGGAGTGGGGTATGTGATAAGAGATGAGTAAGACAAAAAGCACCACGATAAGTGACAAGATCCGTTCATCTTTGGTATTAAAACTAAATATGCGCATGATCGGAAGGCTGGTTTCCGGATTTGTATCGATAAATATCTTGATCCTTGTAATGAGTTTGTCTGTTGTTCTTTGGAAGGCCGAAGAGAGAGCGCAAGACATAATTGAAGTGATTAACCTGGCCCCTGATAGTTTTCAATCCGTAAGCCACATTGACAGAAACTATCAAGTTCTGATTACTGATGAACCGCCAAAGGGGTTTGCCCTTCCGGGCGGGGTGCAAAAACGTCTGCCGGTGCAGGCCAGGGATGTGAAACGGAGTATTAGTGTGCCTAAGGATCGCAAAGAGATGCGATTATGGGACAGAATAGGTTTAGTAAAATACAACATTGCGTTTTATGTTAAGGGCACGCCATATAAAATAGTGTACAATTTAGGTGCTGATTTAAGGCTGCTTTTGTATTTGGCTGTTATTGTTTTGATCTGTGAGCTCTTGATTTTAATAAAAAATATGGAGAAAGGCTCAAGATCAATCAGGAATGTCCTGAAGCCTTTGTCGGAGATGGCAGAAAAAGCCAGGCAGCTAAATGATGATTTATATTATCGGCGTTCGGTGGCGGGTGACACGCATATCAAAGATTTGACCGGTGTTATTAGCGATATTGATGCCAGCCGACTGGATAAGCGGATAGCGGTGGACGATACCCAAAATGAGCTCAAGGACTTGGCCTCGGCCATAAATGGCATGTTAAATCGTATCAATGCGGCCTATCAATCACAGTTGAGATTTGTTTCCGATGCGTCCCATGAGCTGCGCACACCGATATCTGTTATTCAAGGATATGTAAATCTCCTGGATCGCTGGGGTAAGAAAGATGAGAAGACTCTGCAAGAATCAATTGACGCCATTAAAAGTGAGACCGAAAGCATGAAGGATTTGGTGGAACAGCTTCTTTTTTTGGCTCGTGGCGATAATAGTACGCTACAGCTTCACAAACAGGATTTTGACTCCTGTGATGTAATAGATGAGATCGTCTCTGAAGCACAAATGATTGATCCTGATCATAGCTTTGAAATGCATTTGGACCGGCCTGCTTATATTAATGCTGAATTCGAATAACCTGCTTAAAAAGCTGTTTATCAGCATTAATATAAGCAGGCCGGTCCAAATGCATTTTCGATGAGATCGTCTCTGAAGCGC